>NZ_JBNLYE010000040.1:0-25471 GCF_050172095.1 Bacillus sp. GMs2/2 | reverse complement strand
ATTAAATACACAAAGCTGACTATACATCTATACTTTTGTGTTTATTGAAAATATATCCATTAATAAAATTTACCGATTTATTCCTTCTTATTACTTTAAGACAGCATTAATTCTTTCAGCACTAAATAAAAAATGTTATTACTCCCATTAAATTGAGTAATAACATTCTACTTAACAAATTCGCTGCCAACTAGCATCCTTCACATCTTCACTAGTCGGTTTTCTAACTGATCCAATAAAGTGAAACTTTATATCCGCAACATGGACAGGTGTATTTCATTTTGTCACTCCATTATTAACTTGTTTTCCCATATATTCCGACTCACAAAGAATGTAACAGCACAAATCATAGTTATCCCCATGAAAAATGTATTAGAATCTTCATATGTAGTTGGAATGCCTACCGTTACGAAAACAATACTAAAAGCTAAAAATAGATATAATAATAAAGATATAATATAGCTTAGTTTAAATCGTAAAATGATACCTCTAAACAATAGCTCACCAAGTAGACAGCCACCTAAAATAATAGGTACTCCGAAATACAATGTAAGGACTCCCATTTGCGCAGTAGATTGAATTATCTTTCCAATTATGTTCGGCGAAACCAGCTCACTATCGTTTCCCATCCTATCATATAAATCAAGTGCTGTTGCTGAAATAAAGAAACTTAATATAGAAAATGAATACGGTATTAAAAATTTGCTCACTCTCATTCACCTCGCTTTTTTCTTTACATATATTATTCATTATTTCCTATCATTTTTACATAAAAAAATAACCCTCTATGATAAGACATAGAGGGAAGCATTTCTATATAAAAATCTATACCTTATCCTGAAGTGAATCCCGAAAATAGGACAAATATCAAAACACCTAAACCATTTGCTATCTGCTCCCTACATTCTTTAGGGTAGATAGTTTATATGTTTTATTAGAAAGTAGTGCCTTCTTTTTTATAATATTCTTTTGAAATCTCTTCATAAAATGCGGCTGATGTCGCGTAGAAATAAGGTGCTAACCATAAGAAACCGATTCCTACAGTAAGAATACTTAAAATGAACCAACCTAAGAAACTTAAGCATAGTAAAAAGTAATCCATTTTATGTCCATTCATCATATGACGACTCTCAGTAATCGCTTGATTCGCTGTATATTCTGGATGATCATTCAAAATAAAATATGTCATAGAATAAGAAAATGATTTAATAATACCTGGAATAATAAGAAGTAATGTCCATAGAGTCAAGTATACATACATTAGTAAATATGTTAAAAACGACTTTATCAACTTACTTCCATCGCTAAACCATCTAAATATATGACCAATGCGAGCATCAGTCCCACGAATTGCATTTAAAACAAGATAATAGGCACCTATTGTTAATGGACCAATAACAAGCATTACTATAATACTTACTGTAAGTGAATCACTTGCTTCTTCCCAACCCCAAAATATCGAGAAAATACCTGTTGTTAGCATTTCAACAGCTCCAATAAGGATTCCAATTAATAAGGTTGCCCCTACCGCTAATCCCCATCTTCCTTTTAATGCATCAAGTGCTTCTCTTTTCAACTGACTTATCATATATAACCTCCTAATACTATTTATATTTTAGTATACCATTTATATCAAAACCCCCATAGATTTCCCTTAAATAGAAGCTAATTACCTTTTTTCATATACTGTAGTTGTACTAATATATGGATTAAACCAATCTTTTCCCTATAACAAAAAAGCCTGCCTTTCATAATAGGCAAGCTTTCTCTGGTTAATTCTCACTTAACTTCTTCTTATACCAATCCTGCATTCTCTCCGCATCTTCTACTCTCGTATGCTCTATTTTGTAACTAGATGATGCACTCGAAAACTTATACGTACATAAATCCGCACGGCGCTGAAAATATGATTGTGTCTTCTCCATTGATTGGACGTGTCCTCTTCTAATAAGTCCTGTATATTTTCCGACGCTACGATAGACAAGTGTAATTTGTTCTCCGTTAACACTGTAGCCATTTGTTTTAAATGTTGCGTAGCCAAGTGTAAAGATAAGGATTGCGAGCGGTAGTAATGCCCACATGATGTAATACTTTTCAAAGTATATGCTTATTCCAGTAAGCGGGATTGCGAGCATAGCAAAAAAGATAAAACTATCAATGAGATAGCGGCGCAATGCTGCTTTTGGTAACGAAGTAATACTTGCATTCAGTTCGTATGGTAATTGTAAATGCGCGAGTAATTGTTGCACTCGATCTTTTCGAATGATAGGATGCAGTGTAACTTTTTCTTCTTTCCCTTCACTTTGAATGACTTCTACTTGCACAGCACAATAACCGAACGGTTGGCGTAAAATGCCTTCTTTTATCGTAATCCCTTGAATGCGGTGCAATTTTAGTACGAGTTCTTTTCTCTCCAGTAACCCTTGCGAAATACGGACTTCATCATTTTTTCGATTCACTGTGAAGTTACCGTGTTTTAACGCGTAGCCAATTGTAGATATCATCCAAGAAACGACAAGTAAAATAGCTACCATGTAAATCCAGCCATATATATCGTGGTCCATTACATATGACGTCACACTATTTTTTATCCATTTCGGAATATACTCATCTACTTGGTGATAAACGAAAAAGATTAAAGAGAACAATACTCCAAATTGACCAGATGTAACAGACGCTATTAAAATCTCTTTCCACGTTAACTTGTACTCTGTCGTTTGTTTTTCCTCTGTAACAATTGCTTTTTCTACTGTATTTTCTGCTGCTTCGTCTAACGTTTTTTCTGCTTTCACTTCTGGAGTTGGCTCATTTAGCAAAGTAATAAGCTCCGTCGCCTCTTCTACCGTAATTCCAGCTAAGCTAACTTCTGCTTCATCGCCCCCGCCAGCTGTTTCAATCTGAATTTTTTTCAAACCGAGCATTTGGTATAGTACGTTAGAACTTGTATTAATTGTTTGAACACGTTCTTTATTTAAGTAGCTCTCCTTTTTCACAAAGAGACCTTGTTTCACATGTAATACGTTATTTTCGACCCAGTATACTTTGTAATACCAGCCTACGATAGCTGAAATAATTGTGATCAACGCAAAACCAATAGGAACTAAATACCAAAATGGAAACTTTCCCCTTAAGCTAAAAAGAAAAATAATGAGTGGTATAAAATCTGTTATTTTTAATTCTAGTAACATCGTGATTGGATGCTGCCTCTTATACATCCTCATCACTCACTTTCGCTAATTCTGCGATTTTCGTTTTCAACATTTCAGCTTCATACATCGTTAAACCTGGGATGCTATGAGAAGTTGCTGCTGTTGAAATGTGTAATTCTGCTAATCCGTATTTTCTCATAATTGGCCCTTGTTCAATCGTAACGTGCTGCACACGAATCATCGGTACTAATACGCGCTTTACGACGAAAAGACCATGCTGAATTTCAAGTTCTTCTTCATTTAGTTGGTAGCTGTAATAACGTTGACGTAGTTTCGGAAACGTAAAGTAATCAAACGGTGTATATACAATTGTTAATCCGATGAGCACATAGAAAATCCAAGCCCACCAATTAAACTTAATCATAAAGAAAAGATATGCCAAAATGACTATAATACTGATTCCTAGCTCAATTAAAGAACGCGCTTTCCACACCTTGACCATGTCAGGGTGAATTTCATTTTTCAATGGATCCATGTAACCACTCCAAATCTAGTAATCTAATATATGAATACTCTCAATCTATATTTTACGTAACTTTACAGAAAATTGAAATTCAATCTTCTTTCTTCTCAGGAATAAAATATCCGAACCAAAGTAGCCAAATGAAACCGATTAACTTCATCCAATTTCCATCCGCTTGAAAAGCTTCAATCATACCTGGTATTTTATAAACCCCAATAAATCCAAGAAAACCGAGCCACCAGTTTTTTTGCATTTTCATCTTTACTCCTCCTTCATGACGTTTTTCACATTTCGAATCCAAATTTCTTTATACTTTAACTGGAATCCCATGAGCATATAGTTGCTCATATTATCAATCACGAGTGCTAGCGTATGAGCATTTTCTTCCGTTTCATGTTGTGACACTACGTCAAGTCTTGCGCCTTTCTTCAATAAATCGTGGAAACCATTTAAGAAATCTTCTTGTATTTCAAATAAGCGTTTCTGATACTTTTCATTTCGCGATGCAGTTACGATAAATTCATTGATAACGCGTAATATCCCTTCTTGCCCTTCATATTCAGAGAGCATATGTAAACCATCAGCAATTAACTTTTCTGCAAAGTTTTCTTTCGTATATTGCTCTTTATCGAAATAACTCACGAAATGATATCCAGAGAAAATTTCTTCAAATAAAAAATCGATTAACGCTTCTTTAGAAGAAAAATGATAATAAATAGCCGGTTTTGAAATACCTACCTCTTTCGCAATCATGGAAAGACTCATCTTCTCAATGCCGTGTTCTGCTATAAGTTTAAATGAAGCCTCTACAATGTTTTGCGATGTTTGTAAATTCTTCGTCATACTGTACCTCACTTATTTTTACTTACCGTTCGGTAAGTAAATTATAAAACAAAACGAAATGATTTTCAATTTGGTTAGCACTACAGAAGGTATTTATTGGAAAATATAGAAAGTTATAAAGTAAAAGCAACATATAAGAATAAGGAGGATATCATATGGGACTTGGTGGTAATGGCGGTAGTGGTGGTAATGGCGGCGGTGAAGCGGGACAAGCTGGTAAGAGCGGATTTTCATTAATCATTGTACTTTT
This sequence comes from Bacillus sp. GMs2/2, assembly GCF_050172095.1. Classification (NCBI taxonomy): domain Bacteria; kingdom Bacillati; phylum Bacillota; class Bacilli; order Caryophanales; family Bacillaceae; genus Bacillus; species Bacillus sp. GMs2/2. Next base: position 20,706 of record NZ_JBNLYE010000040.1, on the reverse strand, counting down.
TATCGTATTGATTATAGCTGGAATTAGCTATATCGGACTTAGCTTCTAAGAAAAGGCGTCCTACGTTACACATGTAGGACGCCTTGTTTTTAATCTCTATTCAGCAATCGCATACGATAACAATTCATCGTCACTTCTCCAAGCCTTTGCAGTAATTGATAGTTCGCATATGCGCCGACTGGGGCACCGATTACTGGTACGAGCTGAAGCATTTTCGCTAAATCAATATAGTCTCGGTACTCTGTTTGGAACTTTTCCCAGTCCATATGATTTTCTTTTTCTGTATCCCACGTTTCGATTGCTTTCCATATTTCTTTTCTGTGATCGTCACTTGAAAAGGCAAGTTGGAAAACGTGAAGGATAAAAAGACGCTCTTCTTGTTTACTCGTATCAAATCCGTACAATGTCGCTGCATCGAATAAAAATTTAATTTTAATTGTAAGTAAAAGCGGAAAGTCAGCAAGACCGAGGAGAATACCACCAGCTCCAGTCCCTGCTCCTTCTGCCGCTGCTATTTTTTTGTACTCATCCATTTTTTTACGAACTTCATCGTCACGTCTTTGCAGTGACCATGTCGTCTCTTTTAGCTTCGGCTTTATAAAGTTTGACCCGGCGCTAATCGTTTGCACCATCATACGAATCGTCTCTGTTAGTACCTTTTGTACTTTCGCTGGAATGAGCTGTTGCACCTTCGTCTGCACTTTTTTGGAGAACCGTGTCATCATAGAAGAATCTTTCATAAATGTAGCTTTCCACTGCTCCAATTCTTTTATAACCTTCTCTTCGTATGTAATCATAGGTTCATTCCTTTCAATTTAAACGCTCAATGCGCTTCGCCCCGTATTGGTAAACGAAACCGATACTAAATAATATGCTTACGATAAGTAAAATTCCTGTCATCATGAAATCTTTCGTTGCTAGTGCAAATATAACTGTAAAGATTACGCTTCCGATGATTAGAATCGCGTTTAATAAAGCAAGAAAATCTTTCTTCTTCTCTTCTCCCCCTACTGGATACAAATCAAGCCAAATTTTCATGCGATGATGTTTCCATAAAGTTAATAGCTGATAACCGATTAAGTATAGGAAGATAAGGCTTACGATAAATCGTCCATATAAAAATGGAATGAAGTAAAGAATTACTCCGCCAAGAGCGAGCAGACGCACATATAATCCAAAATAATTACCAGATCTTAAAAACGTTCTCGTATATAAGTATAAATATGTACGCTTTTCGCCTATCATCGACAGAATGAAATCTAGCCATTTTCTGCGGGCTACTCTTTCTTTTAATGCTGGTACATCAACGAACATGTTCGCAATGCGGTACAGTAGCATCATCTTCTTACCTTCTTCGGAAATTAAATACTCCCAGTTTAGTGGCTTTCCTTTGACCATTTGATGCATGATAGCAAGGTATAACACCATGAGAAGGACGATTCCACCAATGAAAAGAACTGAAGTACGTTCTACAAGGAAATATACAAATAAACCGTTTAGGATAAAACGAATAAACCAATCAGCCCTTTGTATATTTTGATCTGTTAAAAATGACTTTTCCCACGCTACAAATAAATTCCACGCTTTTACAATGACAAATGCGAGTACGATCCATATGCAGCCAGCTCCTGTTTGCTTCATTTGTTGGAAGTATAACGGAGCAAGCGCAGCTGCTACGATTGCGATTATGTATAACTGAATCATAAATGTAAAAAGAAATGCCTTTGTGAAGTAAGGTTTTAACTTTTCTTCAACTGGCAGTAAGTAAACGAGATCCGCTTCTTTTAATAACGTTTGAATGGATCCAGCCGTTAACACGAGTCCAATTAATACTGCCATTACGAGCGCAGTTGGAAACGAAGTTGTTAACGTTTGTAACCATTGCTGGTAATAATACGCTCCCGCACCGATGATGAACACGAAAATAAATTTCAAATGATCATTAAATACGTATTTACTATATGTATGAACTTCTTTTAGAAAGTGACGAAATCGTTCTTTCCATAACGCTGTGCTATTCATAATCTTCTTCCTTTGTTAGCGCGATGTAAATATCATCTAACGTTGCACCTGGCATATTAAACTGTGATTGCAGTTCAGATAGCGTTCCCTTCGCTCTTACTTCACCTTGATGCAAAATAATGAACGAATCACAATAACGCTCTGCCGTCGCTAAAATATGTGTGCTCATTAAAATACCGGCACCACTCTTTTTCATTTGGTCCATCATTTGAAGAAGGGATTGAATCGCTAACGGATCTAATCCAACGAAAGGTTCATCTACTATGTAAAGAGATGGCTCCACTAAAAATGCACTCATAATCATTACTTTTTGTTTCATTCCTTTTGAGAAATGAGATGGAAACCATTTTAAACGATTTTTCATACGAAACTCTTGTAGTAGTTGTCCTACACGTTCTTCATATTGTTTTTCATCAACGCCATACGCCATAGCTGTTAATTTCAAATGCTCTTCTAACGTTAATTCATCATATAATACTGGCGTTTCCGGAATGAATGAAAAGCTAGAACGGTACGCTGTCATATCATCACGAATTGTTTTCCCATTAATTGTGACAGTTCCTTTTTTCGGTTCCATTAAACCGATAATATGTTTAATCGTCGTACTTTTACCAGCTCCATTTAAACCGATTAAGCCGACAAGTTCGCCTTTATTAACAGAGAACGAAACGTCTTTTAATACAGGTCGTTTCGTATATCCTCCTGTAACATTTTCTACACGCAATAACTCGCTCATACGACACCACTTTCTTCATTAGTATTCATTCTATATTCATCTTACCAAAAATTATGCTGTACTACATAGTATCCATGTACTCAAAAAAAATTTTTAAATTTATTAGCATATATTTTTCCGAAAGCGGACATCATAATTATTGAAGAAGGAACACATTGAAAAAGCAACCACCAATTGATGAGTACAACAACATAGTGAAGTCATCATGAAATGGGGTGTCCAAGTTGGACAATGAAATTTACACATAACCAGATCATTTGTTTCATTTTCGAAACGGGGTGTCTCTGAAAGAGCATATACTGTTTTAAAAAATAAACAATTTCATTTTAAAAAAGATTGCAATTCATTTCACTTGAAAATGGGGTGTCTACGGCAGAAACTTTAGCCGATTTACCGTGCATTTCTTAAATAAATGAGGTGTCTGCGAAACGTAAATTACGATAATGCTTTTTCAATCCCTCTTCAGAAAACAGGAAGCTGAGTCAGCTTCCTGTTTTTCGTGTTTGTTCTCTTATGTAATTATGGTAAAATACGGCTAAGGATATTTGAAAGGATGAGATCAATGAATCATACAGCAGACAATTGTATTTTTTGTAAAATCATTGACGGGCAAATCCCTTGCTCAAAAGTATACGAAGATGAACATGTGCTTGCATTTTTAGATATTAGTCAAGTAACAAAAGGACATACTCTTGTTATTCCGAAAGTTCACAAACAAGACATTTTTGCGTTAACGCCAGAAATCGCATCACACATTTTTTCTGTCGTTCCAAAAATCGCAAATGCGATTAAAGCAGAGTTTAATCCAGTTGGCTTTAACCTACTTAACAATAACGGTGAAAAAGCTGGACAAACTGTGTTCCACTTCCACCTTCATTTAATTCCACGCTACGGTGAAAAAGATGGTTTCGGTGCTGTTTGGAAATCACATCAAAATGAATACACTATGGAAAATTTACAAAACATCGCAAGTACAATTGCAAATAGTGTGAAATAATGACACTATAAGAAGGCGTAATACATAACAAGCCACTTCCCTGAAGTCATCAAATTCCGCATGGCTTGTTTCTTTACTTAAAATGCTCAGGGATGATTGTTTGTGCATAGCACATATAAGAAAGATATGCATATTTTTCCCATCATGAATACGAACAAAAAATAAGGAGGTCTCCTTTTATGTCAAAAGCTAAATCCTTTATTACAGGTGTTATTTGCGGCGGAGCAGTTGCTGGACTAGCTGTTCTTTTCTCAACTCCTTCTTCTGGTAAAGACATGCGCGGCAAGTTAAAAGAAAAAGGAAATGATATTAAAAAGACTTTAGCTGATATTACAGCTGATACGAAATTATTAAAGCGTCAAATTGTTGAAACTGCTTCAGAAGGTAAAGAAGTGTTTCAAGAATTAAAAGATGACATGCAAGACACGCTTTCTAACTGGAAGCAAGATATTTCTCAAAACAAGCGCCATATTGAGAAAGAAATTTTGGACATCCAAAAGTCAATTGAGAAACTACAAGAAGCTGTTCCAGAAAAAGCGTAAACAAATTCCTGCTTAGTTTTTTGCATATAACAAATATTTTTTATATAAATTGACCTTGACACGGCATATCGTATAGATATGCCGTGTTTTTATGCATTTACAATATATGTTATCACTTAACATGTAAGGACAACGTATGTATTCACGACTCATAAAACGCTTCCATAGTTATGCATGATTTGTATAGAATGTCATTTTTCCGAAAAATTTTCACAATTCTCACAAAAAGACTTTATTAATTTTTATTTTACTGGCATAATAGATAGTAATGAAAAAAGAATGTTAAAGTGGGTGAGTAAATGAAAAGTGGAGAAAAAGATTACTCGGTAAAAGAAGCGATGATTTTCAGCCAACGCATTGCTCAATTATCGAAAGCGTTATGGAAATGTGTAGAGAAAGATTGGCAGCAGTGGATTAAACCTTACGATTTAAATATTAATGAACATCATATTTTAACAATCGCTTATCATTTAAAAGGGGCTTCTATTTCTGAGATTGCTAAGTTTGGAGTTATGCACGTATCAACGGCGTTTAACTTCTCTAAAAAGCTGGAAGAACGCGGCTATCTTGTATTCTCAAAAAAGGAAGATGATAAACGAAATACGTACATTGAAATTACAGACAAAGGGGAAGAATTACTACTTCGCTTAATGGAGGAGTATGATCCTGAAAATAATTCAGTGTTTAATGGGGCTCTTGCACTTCGTAATTTTTATGGGAAGTTCCCAGAAAATATCGAACTGATTGCAATCCTGCGTAACATTTACGGACAAGACTTTATCGATATTTTTGAGAAATCATTAGAAGATATTGAAGAGAACTTTACAGAATCCGATCAAAAGTTAGTTAAGAAATAATCTATTTATTTTTTCGCAATCATGCTTAAGAATTCATTCATAAGCGGCTTAAATAAACCTTGTTTTGCTAGCGCTTCCGCAGTTTCGTGTACTTCGAGCTGATGTGGAAGCGCTTTTTCAAATTGATCTAACAGCGCATCGAACAAAAGAAGCCCTTCTGTTTTCTCCACTACATATTGCTCGTTCAGTTTTTCACAAAGATTTAATATACGTTCAATATCTTTTTTACGAGCTTTTTTCTTTATGATCAAAGAATAAAATGGACACTTCTCTTCATCAATCATTTTAAATAATAAGTCTACATAGTATTCAGCTTGTTCTAATCTTCTAACAACGTCCATTTTCTCCCTCACTTTCTAACACAAAGTCTTCTATTTCTGAATTTTGTAACACGAACAAAATATCGTGTGATACAATATATGTATATGTATTTTAGCCAAAAGGAGGTCTCGCCTCATGACACTTATAACAGTTGTTTTTGTCGCATTCGCACTTCTTGTTATATTTTACACGAATTTCATGACACATACACTGTGTGAACGAAAACAAATAGCTGCGAGCCGCCAGCCCAGTGTCTTTCGGGTTATTAATGTATGTATAACAATTTTATTAATTTCTAATTATATAGAAATTATATTTCATGGAAAGTGAGGAAGGAAAGCCCCTTCCTCACTTTTTTCCTCTATAAGCAAATTATACCTACAATAACCAATAAAATAAACAGTACAAGTAATAAAATAAGTTGAGAATTCATCCCCATCCCCTCCTCTATTCTGTATATGCGGCATGCGCCCAATATGGCACACTTTCAAAATCTGACACGTGCTGGTTAATTTTTCTTTATCAATATGAAAACGGTTCGAAATATGATATATTAAATTTTGTACATATTGCTTATACTATAGAACAAAACATTCATCAAAACTTTATCCTCAGCCACGGTAAGCCCTGTTAAGCGCGCTTTACCAATATAAAAAAGCAAAAGTATCAGTGAGACTTAATCGGGCTCTTATGAATGAAAATTCATCGGTGTAGGATAAATTAAAAATACATAATAGTAGGAGTGTTTATCGAATGAAGAAAGCTATGCTTGCCTTAGCCGCAACAAGTGTAATCGCATTATCAGCATGTGGAACATCATCATCAGACAAAATTGTTACATCTAAAGCTGGTGACATTACAAAAGAAGAATTCTACGATCAAATGAAGACACAAGCTGGTAAACAAGTACTAAACAACATGGTTATGGAAAAAGTACTTATTAACAACTACAAAATTGAAGACAAAGATGTAGACAAAAAGTACGATGAAATGAAAAAACAATTCGGTGATCAATTCGATACACTATTGAAACAACCAGGTGTTACAGAAAAAACGTTAAAAAATAATGTACGTGCTCAATTAGCTCAAGAAAAAGCGATTGAACAAGCAATTACCGATAAAGATGTAAAAGCAAAATTCGAGGATTATAAAAAAGAAATTAAAGCAAGTCATATCCTTGTAAAAGATGAAGAAACTGCTAAAAAAGTGAAAGATGAACTTGCTCAAGGTAAATCTTTCGAAGAATTAGCAAAACAATACTCTGAAGATACAGGCTCAAAAGAAAAAGGTGGCGACTTAGGATTCTTCGGACCAGGGAAAATGGTAAAAGAATTTGAAGAAGCAGCTCAAAAGTTGAAAAAAGGTGAAGTAAGCGAACCTGTAAAAACACAATTCGGTTACCATATCATCAAAGTAACTGATAATCACGCAGATGCAAATTTCGATAAAGCAAAAGCTGATATTAAAAAATCACTAGCTCAAGAAAAAGTACAAGATGCACAATTCATGAACGATCTTATGATGAAAGAAATCAAAAAAGCTGACGTAAAAGTTGACGATAAAGATTTAAAAGATCTTTTCGAAGAGCCAAAAGCTGACGCTAAAAAAGACGAAAAGAAATAATGAAGTAAAAAAAGCTTGGGCTTCGGCCCAAGCTTTTTTTATCCCCTCTTCTCCCGGTAGTTATATCTAGATTCGGTAAATGAAATTATATCGGCGATTTTCAAAATATATCAGCGCAACTCCAATTATATCAGCGATTTTCGAAATATATCGACTTACCGACAAAAAACGACAACAAGCGTGACTCCCTCTTCAAACACAAAAAAAACCTTGATCCACGCCACGTAGAACCAAGGTTTATCTTATTATCATTGATTAAATGAAAAAACTATGTTAAATTAGAACAGAAACACGTTTTACAAAACAAAAGGAACGTATTTATCCGTATCTTAATTGTACACCAAAACACATCTTCAGTCAACCTCTATTTTTCACTTTTAAAGGAGTGCTTACCGTATGAACAAAAAACTTGATCTAGAGCAAAAAAGATTGGATACCGTAATTGAAACAATTACGGAGCAAATTGATAAACTGGAAAACGAAACTGGCAGACGCCGAGCAGAAGTAATCAATATTCGTAAACACTTTTGGGATGACGTGAAAGTGAATACTGATACTTTCGATGATTATCTTGAAACAGTTATCAACTTAAGACAACAAGCTCAGTCACTAGCTGTCACACAAATTACCCATAAGCACACCTTTAATCGACTTGCCGCATTAAGACGTATGCATAAAGCACCTTATTTCGGACGAATTGATTTCAAAGAAGAAGGAGAATCTACCGCGGATCAAATTTATATCGGCGTCGCTACACTTACTGATGCAAGCGGAGAAAACTTCCTTATATATGACTGGCGCGCACCTATTTCGAGTGTGTACTATGATTATCCACCAGGACCTGCTGAATACAGTACACCAGGCGGCGTAATCCACGGTAATGTGGAGAAAAAATTACAATACATTATTCAAAATGGCGAGATTGATTCTATGTTCGATACGAGCCTTACAATTGGTGATGAAATCTTGCAACAAGCGCTTGGAAAAGGCACGAACAAACATATGCAAAGCATCGTTGCTACGATTCAGCGCGAGCAAAATGAAATTATCCGTCACGATGAAGGCCGACTCCTTATCGTGCAAGGAGCCGCTGGTAGTGGTAAAACATCAGCTGCATTGCAACGAATCGCCTACTTACTATATAAATATCGCGAATGGCTAAAAGCAGATCAAATTATTCTCTTCTCTCCTAACTCTATGTTCAATAGCTACGTTTCTAACGTACTACCTGAACTCGGTGAAGAAAATATGCAGCAAGTTACATTCCAAGAATATTTAAATCATAGACTAAGTAAGTCATTTGAAGTTGAAGATCCTTATGAGCAATTGGAATATATGTTAACTGAAACGAATAGCCCTACCTATAAAACGAGAAATGCGAGCATCCGATTTAAAGCATCCACTCAATTTTTCGAGATGATTAGAGCGTACAGACAATCTCTTGAATCTTCAGGCATGCTATTTAGAGGAATGAAATTTAGAGGAAAACTGATTGTTTCTGCGAAAGAAATTACAGAACAATTTTACAATACCGACTCCTCCCTCCGCTTCCATAGTCGAATTGAGAAGTTAACGGATTGGCTAAATAAGCAAATAGATGCACTTGAAAAAGCAGAACTGAAAAAGCCTTGGGTAGAAGAAGAAATTGAATTACTTAGTAAAGATGAATACCAAAAAGCTTATAAATATTTGCAGAAAAAAGGAGAGTTTGACGACAACTCCTTTAATGATTTTGAAAAAGAAACGAGAGTACTTGGACGTATGATTGTCCGTAAAAAATTGAAGCCACTGCGTAAAGGCGTTCAAACATTACGCTTTATCAATTTCACAGGTATATATAAACAACTCTTCACAGATGCATCATGGGTTACTGAGAAAAAACCGAAAGAGTGGGATGACATTTGCTCCTTAACAATAAACATGCTTGATGAAGGAAAACTATATTACGAGGATGCGACTCCATTCTTACTTTTAAAAGAATTAATTGAAGGCTTCCAAACGAACAGATCGATTAAACACGTACTCGTAGACGAAGCGCAAGATTATTCTCCGTTTCAGTTCGAGTTTTTAAAACGTCTCTTCCCTGCCGCAAGAATGACAGTACTCGGCGACTTTAACCAAGCGATATTTGCTCATGCGAGTGAAACGGTTAATTTCGATACACTTACAAATTTATACGGTCCAGACGAAACAAACGGCATTAACTTAACTCGTAGCTATCGCTCAACAAAACCGATTATTGAATTTACACGTGCTCTCGTACCGGAAGGCAAGAACATTCACGCCTTTGAACGTGACGGCGAGAAACCTACAGTGACGAAAGTATCGAATGTCAAAGAACTGCACGAACGTATTACTGCCAAAGTTGCTGAACTACAAAAAGAGCAGCACAATACGATCGCAATTATATGTAAATCTGCAGCTGAAAGCGCAGCTGCATACGAAGCACTTAATCATATCGATAATATTAAACTCGTGAAGAGTAACTCAGCCGAGTATGAGCAAGGCATTGTCGTAATCCCTGCTTACTTAGCGAAAGGTATTGAATTTGATGCTGTTATTATTTACAATGCTTCTAAAGATGTGTACAACGATGAGAGCGTTCGTAGATTGTTCTACACTGCTTGCACACGCGCAATGCATGAATTGCAACTTTATAGCGTTGGCGAGGTTAGTCCTTTTGTGCTTGGGGCTGATTCGGAGAGTTTTGAGCTTATTACACCTTGATGACAATCAAGGTGTTTCTTTTTTTGCAGGACTTACACCTTTAAAGTAGAATATATCATTTTAGAAAAAAGCAAGGAGTGAAACAATGAACTATTATTTTATTGCTATTTATGACGGCGAGTTTCCTACCGAAAAATTACATACTATTTTACAATCTAATCACACTTTTACTAACTTAAACGTCCGCACCATTTCAATCTCCTCACCAAGACCTTTCACATTATTAGTTGGCGAAGAACACGATACACTCACAACTGGATTCACAGACAAATACCACTTATTCACGAAAGAGTTGCAAACACTCGAGCAGCAAGAAAAGTACTACTATGTATACGATTATAAAATTAGAAAGAACATCGAGAATCCAATCCAAAAATGCTTTCCATTCGCACAAATCCATATAAGTGTTACGAAATTCCATCAAATGATTCAAAAAGTAAAAAACTTAAAACGACCTGTATTTGCAGGTTATAACATCGTCTCTCATGATACAGACATACTTACGATTGATGTACTTCTTTCTTCACCTTTATTGGATCCTAACACTTCCGAAAAAGACGCGGAAGAATACGCCTATTTACACCAGCTAGCTGAATCAATTTCTCGTTCTGAATTATGTATTTCTATTAAAGAGAGTGCACTTATTTAAACACGAAAAGAGGGTTATTTATCATAACCCTCTACATACTATCTATTTATGTTTTTGAAACAAAACGTACTAAGTGTGCTAGTGTAAAAAATACAGATTGCGATGTCCATACCGTTTTTTTATGAATATTTATTTACTTCTTGTCCCCTGACACTAATGTTCTGCTTAAAAACAGGAATTTTCATCCATATATCTTGTTCCCTATTTTAAAACATAATACAATTAAAATGTAACTTAATAAGCTATAACTAGTAGGTGTGGCAATCATCTCTTCCATTTTGAAAAAAGGGGGGAGGTGATAATATAATCGCGATGTTTATAATTAAATTAGTGTATGGTATCCTAACCGGAGCTGGCGTTGTCATCGGTAGAAGATACGTCGGTCCGTGGCTAATTTCTGTATACAAAAAAGCGAGAACCACCCTGCTTCGTGGAAAAGGTAAGGGCGGTTCTCGGCTAAAACGTTAATGTAATTGTCTTATAACCGCACCTACTACCACCACAATAGCAAGTTAGGTTACACAAGGCAGAAGTTTCTCAGGCTTCTGTCTTTTTTATTTTATGCAAAATTCACACTACATACTCTATCATTATTGTAACACATTTTATTTATTTTTAGTCAAGAGAAAAACTACCTAAAGGGCTCCCCTTCAGATAGTTCTCTATTTTACGCTAACGCAGCTAGACTTTTTCAAGTTCAGCTGTGCCGCTCTCATCATTTATAGCACCAATAAAGACGGATTATGTACCCGCTTCATAACAGTATGAGTAAACAAGGAACAACACCTATTACGAATATAAAAAATCCTCTCACTATATAGCACCTATGTTTTCAGCAATACTCTATTACCATCAAACTAAATTTGTATAATTTAAACTACAGAATAGCAAGCTAATTTTCAAATATCTTCTTGCACATTATCCTAAATTTATTATCTATTTGTATCATGCTTATAAATAAAAGATATCCTACCGACGCACCGAGCATATTTATAGCAATCCGCCACACATCAAAAACATCAGACAAAGTTAGTAAATGTAATATCTCCCAAACAAGAAAGGTCATAACATACCACTTACGAGCTTTCTTATAGTTAGTCACTTTATTAATCAGCACTGGAACGAAAAATCCAAATGGAACTACTAATATTATATGTTGTAAAACACTTAACCAATAAGTTGAGTTTCCCCAAGGACCTGGATGTGCAATAAAATCTTTAACTTGCCAAAGTGTTATTCCAAAAAGTTGTAATAACGTTTCTAAATCAGATATATGTAAAAATTGCTGCCAAAATTCAATGGGATGATAGACAGTCCCACCTGTCAAACTGCGAACAGAGTCAAATGTAGAAGTTGAAATAAACGTTCCTAAAAAGACAATAAAACAAATGATTATATAAGGAATACATAAAATTTTTGATAATACCTTTAATGGTCTAGGAACTTCGTATACCGATTTATTAATCTCTACGCCAATAACTTTTGATTCTCCAAAACTTTGAATCGCTTTATAAATCGCTTCTTTTTCATTCATACCTTGTTCCATATATTCTTCTTTCAAGCTGTTCAAGTGATCATACATTTCTAGAAATAACTCATCCTGTTCAATATCACTAAGTTCTGAATAGGCTAAAATAGACTTAATATACTCATCAAATTCACTCATAAATAACTCCTTTCTGACAAGCTTGAATTAATGCTGTTACACTCTCCCAAGAATTCATTTTCTTCTGTAATTCTTTTTTCCCTTTATCTGTAATAGTATAGAATTTCCTTTTCATCCCATTCTCAGATTCATTCCAATAAGATTCAAGAAACTCCTTTTTCTCTAATCTCTTTAAAGCAGGATACAAAGTTCCCTGCCCCATACTATACAAATCTTCACTTGCATCCTTTAAACTTTGAGCTATTTCATATCCATATGTATCACGTTTTGCAATGATAGAAAGTAATAAAATATCTATACTTCCCTTCAAGATTTCTTTGTCCAACAATACCACCACCTTATATACATCGTATAACAACATATGTCGTTATGCAATATAGTTAGAAGAATATTCCATAAAAAAAGAACCATCTAAAGGCTCCCCTTCAGGTGGTTCTCTATTTTATGCTAACGCAGCTGCCTGTTCTTGTTGATCTACAGGAATTACAGCGTCTGTTAATGCTTTTTCTAGTTCTGCTGTATATTTCATTTGTTCTTCTTTGCTCCAGCCTAGTTTCGCAGCCATGTAGTTGATTACTGCTTCTTTCCACTCGTATACCCAGTGGATGTTGAAGAATACAGCGCCTCTGCGGCGTACGAAGAAGTCAACTGGTTTTGCTGTCATTTCATAATCCATTGCGTATACAAGTGGGATTAGAACGTCAAGCGGCATGTTGTATTCTTTCGCTTCGTCTTTATGTTTTTTCGCTAAGTCAAATAGTACGTCAACGTTAGAACCGTAGAATTTCGCGAATTCTTCTGCTTGTGCTGTTGTTAAACCATATTTCGTACCTTCGCCAGCTTTTTTCGCAACGAATGCTGGGAATCCGTGTGAACCATCTACATGTCCACCAGAGATTGGCATATGTTTCGTGTCGCTCTTCGGATATGCGCTATGACCTTCTTTTTGTAGTAAGTTCGTTACGTAGTCTACTACCATTTCAGCCATTTTGCGGTATCCTGTTAATTTACCACCTGCGATTGTAATTAAACCAGATTCAGAAGTCCAAATTTCGTCTTTACGAGAAATTTCAGATGCACTCTTACCCTCTTCATAAATTAACGGACGTACACCAGCCCAGCTTGATTCAATGTCTTTCTCTGTAATTTTCACGCTTGGGAACATGTAGTTAATCGCATTAATGATGTATGTGCGATCTTCTGTTGTCATTTGTGGTACAGCTGCGTCTTTATCGTAGAACGTATCTGTTGTACCTACATAAGTTTTTCCGCCGCGAGGAATCGCGAACACCATACGTTTATCTGGTGTATCGAAGTAAATCGCTTGACCTAATGGGAAACGTTTTTGGTCAATTACTAAGTGAACACCTTTTGATAACTGAAGTACTTTTCCTTTTTTCGAGTTATCTTTTTCACGAAGTGTATCTACCCAAGGGCCAGCTGCGTTTACAATTTTCTTACCGTAAACTTCGTATACTTCTCCGTCTAGTAAATCGATTACACGTACACCGCATACTTTTCCATCTTTATATAAGAAACTGTCTACTTTTGCGTAGTTAACAGCTTTTGCGCCGTGCTCAATTGCTTCTTTCATTACTTCAATTGTAAGACGCGCATCATCTGTACGATATTCTACGTAGTAACCGCCGCCTTTTAATCCTTCTTTTTTTACAAGAGGCTCTTTGTTTAATGTTTCTTCACGGTTAAACATCTTTCTGCGCTCGCTTCGTTTTACACCTGCTAAGAAGTCGTATACACGAAGACCAATTGATGTACTAAATGATCCGAACGTACCGCCTGTATGGAACGGAAGCAACATCCACTCTGGTGTTGTTACATGGGGACCGTTCTCATATACGATCGCACGCTCTTTACCCACCTCTGCTACCATTTTCACTTCAAGTTGTTTTAAATAACGTAGACCACCGTGTACAAGTTTCGTTGAACGACTTGATGTACCTGCTGCAAAGTCCTGCATTTCAAACACAATTGTTGATAACCCGCGTGTTGCTCCATCTAATGCAATACCAGAACCAGTAATACCTCCACCAATTACGATCACATCTAACTCTTGTTTATTTACTCCGTTTAATACGTCTTTACGTTGTTTACTTGAAAATTTCATGGTAATTCCTCCCTTTGATAACGAAAAAAGAGACCACAAACTCCGCTATAGATTTCGCCTCTATAGCGCGTTGTGGTCTCTCCAAATCTCCTACCGAATTATTAACTTGTCACCATTATAACACTGTTTATGATTATTTGAAAGCTTTTGTTGCTTCAATTGCTTTTTTCCATCCAGCATATAGCTCTTCGCTTGTTTTCGCTTCCATCGTTGGTTCAAAGCGTTTGTCCATATGCCACTGTTCTTTAATTTCATCTTGGTTTTTCCAATATCCAACCGCAAGACCAGCTAAGTATGCTGCACCTAGAGCCGTTGTTTCGTTGATCACTGGACGCTCTACAGGAACATCTAAAATATCACTTTGGAACTTCATTAAGAAGTTATTTTTAACTGCTCCGCCATCAACGCGTAATGTTTTCAGTTCAATACCTGAATCTGCTTCCATTGCGCATAATACATCTTTCGTTTGGTAAGCTAAAGATTCTAGCGTTGCACGAATGAAGTGCTCTTTCGTCGTACCGCGTGTTACACCAAACATAGCGCCGCGTACTTCACTATCCCAATAAGGTGTTCCTAGTCCAACGAATGCTGGTACAACGTATACACCATCAGTTGATTCAACGCGACTCGCATACACTTCACTCTCACTTGCATCTTTAAACATACGCATTCCGTCACGTAACCACTGAATTGCAGAACCTGCTACGAAAATACTTCCTTCTAATGCGTAGTTTACTTTACCATCTATTCCCCATGCAATTGTTGTTAATAGACCATGCTCAGAAGCTACTGCTTTTTCACCTGTGTTCATTAACATGAAGCAACCAGTTCCGTAAGTATTTTTCGCCATACCTTCACCGAAACAAGCTTGTCCAAATAATGCTGCTTGTTGGTCACCAGCTACACCTGCAATCGGTACATTTTGGCCGAAGAAGTGGTAATCAATTGTTTCTCCGTAAATTTCAGATGATGGACGTACTTCTGGAAGCATGCTCTTTGGTACTGTTAACATTTCTAGAAGCTCATCATCCCACTGTAAGTCGTGAATGTTAAACATTAACGTACGTGATGCGTTTGAGTAATCTGTTACGTGTGCTTTACCACCAGATAGTTTCCATACAAGCCACGAATCAATTGTTCCGAATAATAGATCGCCGTTTTCTGCTTTTTCTCTTGCACCTTCAACGTTATCTAAAATCCATTTTACTTTCGTACCAGAGAAGTATGCATCAATTAAAAGACCTGTTTTTTCGCGAACCATTTCGCTATAACCTTTTTCTTTTAACTCATCACAAATTTCAGCTGTTTGGCGAGATTGCCATACGATTGCGTTGTAAATTGGTTTACTAGTTGTTTTATCCCAGACAACCGTTGTTTCACGTTGGTTCGTAATACCGATACCTGCGATTTGTTCTGGTTTTACATCTGCTTCGCTTAAGCAAGTTGCGATAACTGCTAAAATAGATCCCCAAATTTCTTGTGCATTATGCTCTACCCAGCCCGGCTTTGGAAAATGTTGTGTAAACTCTTTTTGAGCTGAATGAACAATTTCACCTTTTTTATTGAATAAAATTGCGCGTGAGCTTGTTGTTCCTTGGTCTAATGAAAGAATATATTTTTTCATATCGGTTTCCCCCTTATGCTACTTTTCTACTATTTGTATTGCTTCCACTTTTTTTACTTGTCATATAAGAGATTGCTAGTACAATCACAGTTGCGATAATCACATAAATAAGTGCTGAATTTTGTTTTCCTTCAAATACAACTTGATGGAATAAACCTGCAAGTGATCCACCTAAAATTGGACCAACTACTGGAATCCATGCATACTTCCAGTTTGAACCGCCTTTTCCTGCAATCGGAAGGAAGAAGTGTGCGATACGCGGACCTAAATCACGTGCTGGGTTAATTGCGTATCCTGTTGTCCCACCTAATGATAAACCAATACTTACAATTAAGAAACCTACGATAAATGGATTTAATCCATCTGCAAATTTATTTGCACCAATTGCTAATATACCAAATACTAAAACGAATGTTCCAATCATTTCACTTAAAAGGTTTGCAAATGTGTTCGGAATTGCTGGACCTGTTGCAAATACACCTAACTTTGTTCCTGGATCTTCTGTTTCTTTCCAGTGTGGTAAGTAATGTAAATATACGATAACTGCCCCGATAATTGCCCCAATCATTTGTGCTGCGATATAACCAGGTACGTCACTCCATGGGAACGCTCCCTTAAATGCTAATCCTATTGTTAAAGCTGGATTCAAATGTGCCCCACTAATTGATCCAACCGCATACGCTGCAACCGCTACTGCTAAGCCCCAGCCCATTGTAATAACAATCCAACCTGAATCTTTCGCAAACGATTTCTTTAAACTTACACCAGCACAAACGCCGCCACCAAGTACGATTAACAACGCAGTCCCTATTAACTCTCCTAAAAATGCTGACATAGTATCCCTCCACAATCAATTTAAACGCTTCCAAATGTGATAGAGGTAAAATGAATGGCCATTCGTTTTTGTAAAAAGAAAAAGACCCACAGCTTGCACGCTTCTATATAAATTTATATAGAAACAATGAAATGTGGATCTCTACTTTTCTCCGTCACGTTTATTAACTTGTCTATAATGTTAACCGTAAATGAAAGCGGTGTCAACGAAAAAATTCACATTTTCGTCACTTTTTTTGGTAATGTTTCCATAGTTCGCGTTTTGATGTCGTAATTGCTGTCGCACCAGCGTTTAAAGCTCTTTCCACATCTTCTACAGTACGAATAAAACCACCTGCTAAAATCGGTACACCAGTACGCTCTTTCACTTCAGCGATAACGTCCGTTAATGCTCCAGGAAGTACCTCAATATAATCCGGTTTCGTCTTATCTAAAAGATTGCAGCTCTTCTCCATCGCACTCGAATCGATTAAAAAGATGCGTTGTATTGCCACAACACCTTTTTGCTTCGCCTTCATAATAACGCTCGCCTTTGTTGAAAGTAACCCGTACGGTCTAAACTCCTGACATAAATATTCCGTCGCATGCCCATCACTCTGCAAACCATGAATTAAATCCACATGTAAAAACACCTTTTTACAATATTGCTTCGCAAGCGATATAACACTCTTCAATTGGCCGACATGAATATCTAAAATAACAATATATTCATACGAACTATGTAATAGCTTTTCCAAATCTTTAATTTGCCTCACTGCCGGCAAAATCTTCTGTTCATGAAATTCCATTCTCTATATCCCCTTCTTTATGTCATCCTATCCTTTATAGTACACAATTTAAGTGAAAAGAACAGCTAGTGTAGGGGATTTCTTTCAAATCTTTCCTCTATCTATATATTTTCTTCAACTTATCCGATCCCATACCACCTATAATCATGAATGCAAGGGGTAAAAGATTCATTACATATGGCGCATCTGCTACAATTGTAATACTTGCTCCAGCAAACTTATTTAGCATCCATACAACGATTTTTGCAATAAACAAAAATACTCCTATCATAAATAGACTATCAAAAAACACCTTCCATTTTGGATACGCCAATTGCTTACTATCTTCAATTACTTTCTGCGTCAATTCTTCATCACCCCTTAGCAATTCATCAATTGTAATACCGAACAGGTCACTTAAATGAATAATAATTTCAATGCTCAGATAGTTCTTTCCCGCCTCCCATTTCAAAACAGATTGCCTACTCACATGAAGTTTTTCAGCCAAATCATTTTGCGACCAATCTCTTTTAAACGCTCACTCAAAATCATACTGTGTTTATCGCCTCTCTATGCCCATTATGTTCAAATAAATGATGAAGAGTAAAGCTAGTTATCGTTGCATTTCCTGCGCAACTTATGCGTTACAGCTTATAATGGCGCTCTTTTATATGTATCTTCCCTATACTATGCTCCAATAATAATTTCCCGAACAATAATACAAGGGACGGATATTAATAAAGTGAAACTTTAATCAGCCCTCACTAATCGGGCTTTTACGGACAGCCCGCCCCCCCACCTAACTTCTTTGATTCCGCTGAATTTTGAGGTGGGGTCTTACTGCCCGGCAAATAGCGGGATAAAGACTAGATTAGGCATAAAAAATACGCCATCCCTTCTTATCAGTCTCCAGAAAGAATAACGCAAATTTTCATTTTTACTCATCATTTTTCGGACTATATGAAAACCCCGGATATTTCACAACAGGCCTCTTCTCCTTACGCAGGGAATCCATTACTTGCGGGCCAACATGTATATTACTCTCCACTATTTCTTTAGGAGTCAGTGCCATCCATTGATTTAACGATACATCTTCAAAACGATTACTTCTGAACATCTCTAAAAACCATAATGTTTCGGTACCTGTATTTTGAATATAATGCCCCGTCGCAAACGGTACATATCCGACATCGCCAGCTCTATAATCAAATGTACGAGCGGTACCATTTCCAAGAAACACAGTCATTCTCGCTTCCCCTGTCAAATAATATTGCCATTCATCATTATTCGGGTGCCAATGAAGTTCTCTCATTCCACCAGGCTCAACCTCAACGAGCGCTGCTGCGATTGTTTTGGAAATAGGGAAATTTGTAGAATCTACAATTCGAACGCTACCACCAGGCGTCTTAATCGGCTTTTGTTTTAACAATTCATGTTTAAATGTTAAAGGAACTTCTCCTTTCGGTGATTGAATTTCCTGACTTTCAAGCGAACCTGGCACCTCTCCTTGATAAATATAAACTTGATTTGAAGGGATAGAACGAAAAGCACTCTCAGGTACTCCGAAATTAGCCGACAACACTTCTTTTGGCGTATGCGCAAACCAATCAGAAATAGCTAAAGTAGATAAATCAGAAAAATGCCCATCATCGAAAACGAGTAGAAATTCACAATGTTCCAATCCTTGAATGGAATGCGGAATACCAGGCGGAAAATACCAAAGATCACCTGGTCCAACATCAGCAATAAAATTACGCCCATTTTGATCAACAGCCGTTATGCGCGCCCGTCCTAAAAGCATATACGCCCATTCCGCTTCTTTATGCCAATGTAGTTCTCGTACTCCACCGGCCGTTAAACTCATATTTACTCCCGCAATCGTCGTCGAAACCGGTAGTTCCCGAGCAGTAATCTCCCGAGACCACCCGCCTTGTTTCAAAATCATAGAAGTGTCCGAAAATGAAAACTTCAAGTTAGGAACTAACCCTGCATCGGTTATAGGCGGAACAAGCATATTCGGATTTTGAATATCCCGCATAACATTACGAGGTCCAGAATCAATCGCACCTGCTCCGTCGCTGCGGATTGGTTGTGGCACATTCCCTCCCGCTTCATTAACAGTACGTTTCTTCATGATTACACTCCTTTTTCATCCGATTAGTAAGTAAAAAGCCTCCATCATAGTGTATGAATTGGGCTTTAGATGGTTACAGTTACTATGGAGTTACATCATCTGCCTATCATTATCGTTTTGTTCATTTCTCAACTTATACTAGTATGCTTAGCGCTTAGGAAGACAAAAAATAAACTAGAACTAACAAAAAACCCTGTAAAATTTATTACAGAGTTTTTCACCAATTATTTATTGTTTTACATATCGAATACGAACATTATCGTCCATTTGATAAATTTGTAATGTGTTCCCATAACTAATTCCTAACTCTTCACTTGCACCAACTGTACTTACAAATACCCCTTTAAATACTTTATTTTTAGTTGGTTTTACTACCGATACTCTTCGCTGCCTCTTCAAACAGTTTCGAACCTTCTTGTGCTTTACTTACTGATTGATGCATTTTACTTTCGTCTTCTTGATCTAATGCATCAAAGAGAAGTTGAAAACAATCCGCATATAGTTCCATCGACTGCTTTATCTTCGCCTGTTCTCCCTGTAACTCTGGAGGCGCTTGTAGATTCTTCAGCTTTGTAGCAGTTGCCTTTGCTCCACCTAAACTCAGTTGTACTTCACTTTTCTTTTGTTTGTATGATTTTACGTCTGAATCTGCTATTCCTTCAATTAATTTCATTGTATCTTCAATTTGAGTAGCACTATTTATGATATCTGCCTTGTACCTTTCAACATCTGAACCAGTTACCTTACCAGTTGAAAAACTAGAAGAAGTTGAATTATTTGAAGAAGAACTTGGTTGACTACTTGATGAACTACTGTTTGTACCTTCACCTTTCGCTACAGATAAGCTATCCTCTTTCTTGCTATCAGTTGACTTACTCTCTTTTTCAGAAGTCTTATTCTCTTTCTCTACCTTTTGCGTTTCTTCTTTCTTTGGCTCAGCTTTCTTACCATCAGTTTCAATTGTAATACAACCACTCAATAACATAACTGGTAACGCTAAACTTACTAATTTCTTTGCTTTCATGATTACTAATACCCCTTTATTTGTAAAATGTAGTGCAAACAAGTTAATATACTTAACT
>NZ_JBNLYE010000039.1:0-25972 GCF_050172095.1 Bacillus sp. GMs2/2 | reverse complement strand
AAATTACTCCTTGTAATAAGATAAACTCTAAAAGAAGAAATGAGACCCAAAAAGAATATAGGGAATATAAATGTAACGTAGGATAAGCATAATTAAGTAAGTAACTTGTGAAAATAAAAGTAATGACTGAAAATAACTCACCTGTGTATAGATAAGAAAGTCTTTTTTCTAGGGTGCGTTTCATGGTTTTTCTCCTTTTATAAAAACTTGCATGTTAATACGTGGATGGCTGTATCCATAACTTCGCAAAATTTGCCCAACCAAATGAATCAATTGTTACGTTTTTTAAAGAAGAAGGGTATGTTTTTCTTTTTAGAACGTGATAGTTAAATAAAATGATGTGTTCTGCTTGTAAAAACTCTTCAATCTCATACATGAGTTCATAGCGCTTTTCTTTATTTTCTTCTAATAAAAATGTATCTAGTAAACAGTTAATTTGTTTTTCGTAGTGCGGGTCCATGAACCGATTTACGAAGCAACTTTTATTTTTAAATACATTTAAGAATGCAATTTCATGATTGGCAGCAAATACTTCTCCCATGAAAATAATATCAGCATGTTTATCAATAGAGCGATTCATATAATCTGAAACGGGAAATGGGTGAAGCTCTACTTGTATACCTAAACTTGCACATCGTTCTTTTAAGAAATATGCATCATTTGCACTATCTTTAAATGCGAAGAAGTAAATATGTATCGTTTCTCCATTATATGTACTCTTTTTCAAATACTCTTTTGCCTTTTCTAAAGAGTAGGATCTTCTTGTTGCAAGGCGGCTTCTATCAGGGAAAAAGCTTGATGCAGCAATTGTCCGTCTCCCCTCTATGTTACGAAGTATCATTTCAACATCATATAGTTCTCTCCAAGCTTTTCGAAAGTAAATGTCGTGATGAGGACCAGGTTTTGTAAAGTTGAAGCTAGCATAAATACAACCTATTTCTTCTATTTGTATATCATGCCTTTCATTTTCCTCTTCGTTTGGTAGTTCATAATCAGCATCTATTTGCACATGGTCAGGAATACCCCAAAATTCAATACGGTCTAATAATGCGCGCTCTTTAAAATAATGGGTGAACGCTTCGAGTACGATATTATCTTCAGAGTAATGAGCAAGTTTGAAAGGTCCAGTACCTATATAATGATGATTTTGAATACTCGTATCACGCGGTAAAATTGCGAGCTGCATTGAACTTACATAGTGTAAGAAAAATAAATTTGGTTTTGCTAAATGGAATCGAATTTGCAGTGGTGATGGTGTTTCAATTTGAACAATTTCTTCTGTTAACCATTCGAAAGGGGATTGAACTTGCTTTAGTCTTTCAAATGAAAACTGTACATCTTTAGAAGTTAAAATTGATTCATTGTGAAAATATATATCTTTTCGTAAATAAAAGGTCCACGTAAGTCCATCTTCACTTAATTCCCATGTATGCGCAATGTGAGGCTCCATTTTTTCAGTAACATCGTTATAGACAACTAACGTATCAAAAATTTGACTCGTAAGATGACTCTCTGTAGTTACAGCCACAAAAGCCGGATCTAATGGGAATATCTTTCTCGATATAGGAATCTTTAATACGTCGTACATATCATTTGAAGGTTCGTATCCAAAATGATGATGTAGTTTATTTTCTATCTTTTTTTGAAGTGCGAGGGGGAGGGGTTCTTTTAAAAGAAGAAAGATATCTTTTAATTTTTCTTGGGCTAATAGTTCATCTGTATAGGACTCAATCGCTTCTACGAAATTATGTATAAATAGAATTTCCGTTTTATTTCCGCGGCCTCGCCCTGGAGTCCAGCTAATTAATTGCTCCTCGCTCATTTTCTTTAATAAAATCTTTACGTTTTTCGTACTGCAATATAAAACATCCGCTAATTCTTGTAAGCTATTTCGCATATGTTGTTGATCTTGTGCATGTAGTCTTAGTCTAATGTAATAGTCCATAATTTTCATATATACACTTCCTTCTATCATAAAAGGGGAAACTCTTTAGAATATTCTAACCTTTTTCTTCCTTTTTTTCAAAGTAAAATAAGTAAGCATAAGGAGGGGAAACAATGGGATTTTGGAGTATGCATCGAAATATAAAAATTAGAATTATAACATCGTTTTTAACACGTACTGTGTCTACGATGATTTTTCCATTTATGGCGATTTATTTTTCCGTAAAGTTAGGTAGTGCGATTGCTGGTGCGTTACTACTTATTAATGTCATAGCTTCATTAGTAATTGGTTTATACGGTGGATATGTTGGAGACCGGCTTGGGCGTAAAAAGGTTATGATTATCGGTCAAAGTATACAAGTCATTTCCATTGCTTGTATGGGAGTTGCGAATTCGGATTACGTTGACTCACCATGGCTAACATTTGTGTTTATGTTAGTGAATAGTTTAGGGTCTGGACTTATGAATCCTGCGACAGAGGCGATGTTAATTGATGTGAGTACACCTGAAAATCGAAAAGTGATGTACAGCATTAATTACTGGGCTATTAACTTATCCATTGCAATTGGAGCGATATTTGGTGGATTACTATTTGAAAACTATAGATTACAATTGTTTATCGTATTAACGCTTGTTGCCATTATGACTTTATATGTGATGGCTGTGTATATGGAAGAAGTGTATGTAGCACGAAAAACGATGGAGAAGAAAAATGTATTAAAAGATATGGCAGATAGTTATAAAGTCGTGATGAAAGATAAAGCATTTTTAATTTTTTGTGCAGCGAGTATATGTACATTATCGTTAGAGTTTCAAATTAATAATTATTTAGGTGTTCGCTTGCAGAAGGAATTTGAAACGGTGCACTTTTTATTCGGGAATGGTTTTACGTTTGATTTAACAGGGATTCGCATGTTGAGCTGGATTTCTGCAGAGAATACAATTTTAGTTGTGTTATGTTCAGCACTTCTTATTAAAACGCTGAAAAGCTTCAACGATTTGAAAATTTTATATGTAGGCTTATTTATTTACACGATTGGATTTGCAATACTCGGAACGAGCAATAGCTTATGGATTTTATTAATTGCAGGGCTTTTCCAAACGGTAGGCGAGATGATGTATGTGCCAGTGCGTCAATCTATTATGGCAGATATGGTGCCAAATGAGGCGAGAGGTTCATATATGGCGATTAACGGAATGGTCTTTCAAGTTGCAAAAATGAACGGGGCATTAGGTGTTATGCTAGGTTCATTTATTGCATCTTGGGGTATGAGTGCTCTGTACTTTATCGTTGGTATGAGCAGTATTTTATTATTTATGAAGGCGATAGGGAAAGAGAAGTATGAGGATGAGAGAAATGTTTCTCAAATTGGATGAAACTATATAAAAGCGAACCAGTTATACTGGGACTCGCTTTTTATATAATTTTTAAAACGGATCAACTTCAGCTAAATTTGGAGTAGTACTAGGCTGTAGTAAAAGATTTTTTAATGTGCCTACTTCAGAAAGCGCTACTAATATATAGCCACTAATCAGTACAATAAGCCCAATGATGCGTAACGTTTGTAAGCTCACTTCATTATTATTCGTTTCCGTTGGATTTGGGGGCGTTGAAGGTGGATTGTTATTCATAAATAAGGCTCCCATCTTTTTGAATTTATATATGTGCGAAATCATTATTTAACTTATGGATAGGAATCGTATAGTCATTTTCACTATATGAGAAGTGCCTATGAAAAGTGATTAGAAATTTGGGGGCAAGAAAAGAGGGGGTCTCAAAAGATTATTGAAAATGAGATTCTTTTTGTTTTTTATACAAATCAAAAGGTTAACCAAAGTAGCTAAACAGCTATTTTGGCTAACCTATAATAACTATCCCAATATACGCAACGATTCTTCAATAAACGCCGGGATGTCTTCCGGTTGTCTACTTGTTACTAGCTGATTTTGACATACGACAACCTCTTTGTCATGAAAGTTCCCGCCGGCATTTTTTAAATCGACTTCAATAGATTTATATCCAGTTACATCGCGTCCTTCAAGTGTTTGTGCAGTGATGAGTAGCTGAGGTCCGTGACAAATAGCGAAAACAGGTTTTTCCGCATCCATAAATGCTTTACTAAAGTGAACGAAACGTTCATCGGCACGAAGTATATCTGGAGAAAATCCACCCGGTATGAAGAGGGCATCAAAATTCTCTGGAGAAACATCATCAATACTTTTATCAATCACGACTTCACTTTTTCCTTGCTTACCGTGTACCGTTTTCCCTTTTTCCATTTCAATAGTTGTGAATTCATATCCTTTTTGTTTAAAAGCTTCTGCTGGCTCTGTGTATTCTGTATCCTCGAAATAATCCGTTATTAAAATAGCAATTTTTTTACTCATTCTAATCCGCTCCTTATATTATATTATCTGTTCCAGAATCTTCCTTGGGCAATGCCTTCTATAAATGATTCAATTGAAGTATTTGTTAAGTTATAAACTCCTGCTCCATCCAGTTTAATCTTACTATGGTCCAAAGCATGAGGATTACTAAGGACATGAGCTATCGGTTTAAAATGTTTAAAAGTAGTTTCTGCAAATTCTAAAACAGGGGGTTGAATGACAGACTCACTACTAAACACTAATACTGCATCAAAAAGGGAGGAGTCTGTTGTTGTATAAGTATCAGTTACTTTAATGGAATCATTGAACTGATAAATTTTATTATCTATGAGACTATAGTTAATTCGGTGTTGTACAAAAGCTTGAATCCATTCGGACAGAAGTGAGACGCTTGGGTCACCATTTAATAGAATTGCAACATTTTTGGAATCAGATTTAAAAATAGTATTGGACATACTTAGTGCAGGTGATTTTGCATCTGAATTTACTTCGTGATTTTCCTTAGGTAAAGGAGCTCCAATAATGTTAGCGACTTCTTGTGCTAATTGACGATCGACGTGGTTTAAGAGAGCAATTACATTTGCCTTCACCATGTCTGATTTACACTTCCCAACTTCAAAGCAAAAAGCTTCTTTTATGTGCTGCTTTTCAATAGGGCTCATACTATTGTAGAAAAGTTTAGCCTGAGAATAAAAGTTAAGAAAGCTTTTACTGCGACCTCTAATTTTATGCCCATCAATCTTTTCTTGATAATGTTCATATCCTCCTTGTTCGGCTTGGACGGTTGCAGGTTGATTGTTATTTAATCCATTAGGATGATAGCTTGTTTGACCGCGATGAATCTGCATTTGATGCATACCATCACGTTGATTATTATGAAAAGGACATACAGGCTGATTAATAGGAATTTGATGGAAATTAGGGCCCCCTAAACGAGATAATTGTGTATCTGTATAGGAGAATAATCTTCCTTGCAGAAGAGGGTCATTTGAAAAATCAATACCTGGTACGACATGACCAGGGTGAAAAGCTACCTGCTCTGTTTCAGCAAAGAAGTTATCAACATTTTTGTTCAGTGTCATTTTACCAACTAATTTTACGGGAACTTCTTCTTCTGGCCATAATTTCGTTGGATCTAAAATATCAAAATCAAATTTATGTTCATCTTCTTCTGGAATTAGCTGTAATCCAAGCTCCCATTCAGGATAATCCCCTTTTTCAATTGCTTCGTATAAATCTTGACGATGAAAATCAGGATTTTTCCCGGCAATCTTTTGAGCTTCATCCCATACTAATGAATGAACCCCGAGGGTAGGTTTCCAGTGAAACTTTACGAAATGGGCTTTTCCTTCTGCGTTAATGAGTCGAAATGTGTGAACTCCAAAACCTTCCATCATTCGTAAACTACGCGGAATAGCTCGGTCGCTCATTTGCCACATGACCATATGAGTGGACTCAGGATTATGCGCAACAAAGTCCCAAAATGTATCATGAGCGCTAGCTCCTTGAGGAATATCATTATGTGGTTCTGGTTTAACTGCATGGACAAAATCAGGAAATTTAATAGCATCTTGGATAAAGAATACTGGCATATTATTACCCACTAAATCATAGTTTCCTTCATCTGTATAAAATTTTGTGGCGAATCCGCGTACATCTCTTACTGTGTCGTTGGATCCTTTAGAACCTTGAACGGTTGAGAACCGTACAAATACAGGTGTTTTCTTTGAAGGATTAGTAAGAAAATCTGCTTTCGTATATGTTTCTAAAGATTCATAAAGCTGAAAATAACCATGAGCGCCAACCCCGCGTGCATGAACAATCCTTTCGGGAATTCGTTCGTGATCAAAATGGGTCATTTTCTCGCGAAAGTGGAAATCCTCCATTAAGGTTGGGCCTCTTAAGCCCATCTTTAAAGAAAATTCATCTTCAGCTATTTTTACCCCTTGATTTGTTGTTAAAGCATGTTTGCATTGATTGTCAGTAACGTGATGCTTCAATTGTTCCATTTTTTTATTCACAATATAGGCCCCTCCTTTACTCTGTTAATTAATAGATACCCTTTTTATTAGGTCGTAAACATGTATTATCGTTTTTGTATGTAAAAATCATAAAATATCGGTTGTTTCAGTGATTCTTGTTTGAGGAAGCAAAATAAAAACGCCAAGGATAATTTATTTTCTCCTTGGCGTTTAAGATATTTCTTTTCGTTAAAACGAAGAAACGCGTTGCTTCGTTTTTGGTACAATAATAAATTTGATCCAGAGTAACCCGACAATCATAATGATAAGGCTATGTAAAAATTGACCTGTAGCAATGAGTATAACACTCGAAAATACAATGAGTTGAATACTTAGCAATATAAAGATTAAGCTAAGAAATTGCTTCATTCTTTCTGCAGTATCAATCGGATATAATGTTGCAATAATATTTCCCGAAAAATATTTCCACAGTGAACGGAGCTGCATAGAAATCATATATAGAACGATGTAAGCGATAGCGCCTTTTACGTATATATTTGGTATAAAATATAATGCGAAGGCACCAATTAATCCTAAGCGAATATATATACCGAAATAATCATTCCCACGTAAAAATGCGAGTGTATGTAAATAGAAGAAAGTTGCTTGTTTTTTATGTAATAAAGGTTCAATCCAATTTGTAAGCCATTTTCTTTTATTTACTTGTTTATTCAGTTGCGGAACATCGGTAAAAATGCTAGCAAATTGATAAAAACGAACGTTCATTTTTTCTTCTTGCTCGATTATGTAATCCCACGGTATTCGTTTTGTAGGCTGTTTTTTCGTGTATAGAAGTAGGAAAGCAAGTAGTAAGAGTAGTCCGCCCAATATGAGAACATTTGCGGAATAAAACAGCATGTAAATGATTAGGGCGTTACAAGTAATACGGATGATCAGCCATATATTTTTTTCATGACTATCGCGCCACATCCAATGTATGTACATGTTCCAAGCTTTCGTAACCATTAAAACGATAAAGATTGTACATAAGAAAGGAACCGTTAATTGCAATGATTGCAGTGCAAGTGGTACGAGAATAAGGAACGTAAATAATAATGGGAAAAGCTGAATGATGTAATTATATAGAAGAGATTTTTTGAAATAAGATGTTAATTTCTCTTCTAGTGCTAGTAAATAGACAGCGTCAGGTTTCTGAATAAATGTACGGATAGGGCATCTCGTTATAATGAACGTAAGTACAATCGTTATAATTATTAAAGATATTCCTTTAGAAGGAGATGCTTTTAGAAACTGAGCATAATAATATGCACCAACGCATGAAATAAAGATAAAGCTATATAGTAAACCGTTAATCATACGTGCAAAGTATGTAATGATATTTTGAATATGTTGTTGGAAGCGACTGCTCCATAGCGATTCGATTGACATGTTTTTCACCTCTTTGTTCTATTATATATGTTTTGCAAAAGAAAAAACGAGCAAATTGCGTTATGCAACTTGCCCGTTTTTCTTTTCGTTATTTTTTTTCTGATCACGATTCATTAATGGATAGAAAGCAAATCCAATTACGAATAAACCAATTCCGAGAAGGAACGTTTTTATATCGGATGCGCCGGTTTTAATAACCCATAGTGCGTAGCAAAGTGCGATAACTGCGACTATGCCATCTGTAATTCTTGCCCGCATTTCATTTTTATATGTTTCACCAGTTGCGACTAGTTTTAACTGGAAGATTGGTGAAACGAGATATGGAATGAGGTAGGCCAGTGTCGATACGGTAATAACGAATGTATAAGCTTCCGCAATGGTTCCTGATAATGTTGAGAATAGGAATACTTGCGACATAATGTTTGTTAATCGTAATGAGTAAATTGGACTTCCTTTTTTATTTGTTTTCGTGAAGAAGGAAGGGAAGAAACCTTCTTTTGCTGCTTGATAAGGTACTTCTGAGCTTAATAAAATCCAGCCTAAGATAGAACCGAACAGGGAAGTAAGAGCAAGTAATGCCATCAGTTTCCCGCCGCCATAACCCATTGCAGCATTTAGTGCATCTGCTAATGGACGTTCAGAAGCTTGTAATTTATCAACGTGAAGTACACCCATTGTTAAAATTGTGATTCCTAAGTAAATTGCAACTGTAATAAGTAATCCCGCAACTGTTGCACGTTTTACCGTTTTTGGAGAAACAGCACGGTTTGATAAAAGAACGGCTGACTCAATTCCGATAAACGCCCAAAGCGTTGTAAGAGCAGCTAAATTTACTTGTGAAAGAAGACCGTGTGATGCACCTGATTTATCAATCATCGGTGTGTACCATTGTCCAAACTTAGAAGCTTCGAATGCAAATAACGTAACGACGATGAATAAAAGGAATCCAGTTACTTTCGTTGTTGTTGCTAAGAAGTTTAGTTTTCCAGCTCCGCTTACACCGTTCGTTAATATAATATGAGTTCCCCAAAGTAAGATGGAACAAATCGTAAATGTAATTAGTTTTCCGACTTCTACGTTAAACGAGCCGATTGAAAATAGTAGTCGCGTATCTTTCATAATTGGGAAGAAGAGTGATAAATATCCCGCAAATGATGTAATGATGGCAACGTTACTTGCCCAGTTTGCAACCCAATATCCCCATACCATACTGAATCCAGCCATTTTTTTCTTTTTTGGTGTTGAGAATAAAGCATATGCATGACTTTGTGGTCCTGTCGTTAAATCAGGACGACGAATTGCTAAATTACCGAAAACAAGAGCTAGCATTAAAACACCAAACCCTGTAGTTAACCAAGCTAAAGTGACACCGAGTGGGCTTGCTGTTTGTGCCAACGTACTTGGCACCATGAAAATACCAGCGCCAACCATGTTACCGACAACGAAAGCTGTTAGTACCCAAAAGCCCCATTTTTTTTGTTGCATAGAAAATACCTCCAAAGTTAGTATAACCAAGTCAAGCGAGGAGATATGTATGTCTTCCTGAGTCAGGAAGAGAAGTCCCAAACAAAACAAAAAAAGCACGTAATTTGCCGCTACATGCTTTCTATCTTATAAGAAACCCACGACATACCTCTCGATAGCTCTCCACAAACGAAACGTTTGTGACAGTTCTGCACTTATTAAATGCAGACCCAGCAAGCGTGCATGG
Source organism: Bacillus sp. GMs2/2 (assembly GCF_050172095.1). Classification (NCBI taxonomy): domain Bacteria; kingdom Bacillati; phylum Bacillota; class Bacilli; order Caryophanales; family Bacillaceae; genus Bacillus; species Bacillus sp. GMs2/2. Next base: position 16,519 of record NZ_JBNLYE010000039.1, on the reverse strand, counting down.
TGGACACGACTTACTTCGGCAAACATTCCTTTCTCATTCCTTCATCAATGCCACTACATCTCCTGAAATGATACTCTTAATGATTGCAACCTCTACCTCACCGAGATACGAATGAGGATTTAAATATTAAATTAACGTCTTTAAGAGTAACAAATGAATTTTTATACGTCAATGGATATAGTAATAATCAGATTATAGAGAAGAGTTTGTGATTAAAAGTAAGAGGGATTGTTATGTGATATTTGAATTTTCGTAATATAATACATGTTATTAGCGCTAGATGATTGAAAAGGGGATGAAGTAAATGTCTGTATGTCATAAACATTCAGTAATAGGTGTGCTAGATTCGGGTGTTGGGGGATTAACAGTTGCGAGCGAAATTATAAGACAATTGCCTAAAGAAAGCATTTATTATATTGGTGATAATAAGCGTTGTCCGTATGGGCCAAGAAGTGTAGAGGAGGTGCAATCTTTCGTATTTGAAATGGTTGAGTTCCTCAAACAGTTTCCATTAAAAGCGCTAGTCGTAGCATGTAATACTGCTGCAGCTGCTGCATTGAATGCGCTGCAAGAAGCACTTTCCATTCCAGTTATTGGCGTTATACATCCAGGAGCAAGAGCGGCAATTAAAGTTACAAAGAAAGGGGAAATCGGGGTAATTGGAACTGTAGGTACGATAAAATCTAATATGTATGAAAAAGCATTACACGAGCTGGATACATATTTGGAAGTGCATAGCTATGCTTGCCCGACTTTAGCCACAGTTGTAGAAAATCAATTAGAAGATACAGCATATGTCACGCAGCAAGTGAAACAAGCTTTACTTCCATTAACGAAAGAAGATATAGATACGTTAATTCTTGGATGTACGCATTATCCACTTTTAGAGTCCTATATAAAAAAGGAACTAGGAGAAGACATAACGATTATTAGTTCGGCAGAAGAAACAGCGATAGAGTTAAGTACCATTTTACAGCACAAAGGAATTTTGTCTGACAATCTGAATCCGAAGCATCGCTTTTTTACAACGGGATCTGTTTTATCATTTGAACATATCGCTGAGCGATGGCTAGGGTATCAAATTTCTGTAGAATGTGTACATTTGCCTATGAAAAATGCGTGTATACATAATTAAGATTTAGTAAATTACTTTTTTTAATAAATGAGGTTCGTTTCATAAGAAGGAAAGAATAAGCTTTTAATTGAAGTGTTTAAGGGCAGTTCAATTAAAGGGGAGATTGGATTATGGAATTATTAAGATCTCAATTATTTGCTTTAGAGTATATTTCAAAATATGCAGAGAACGAAAAACGTGGGGCTAAAGCAACGATTAATCATATACTTAAAATGTCTAATATTACAGATGAAATATTTGAAGAAGCTGTCGCTAATTTAAAATCTCATGCAAGGATTGCTTTACACTTTCATCCAGACAGACTAGATTCGAATATGAAAAGTGTTGCTGAAGCACTGTTTGAGCAAGGAGTATATAAAAGTCAGTTTGAAACATTGCTATCTAATGGAAGCGTATCTGCTTATCCTGGTGGTGAACGTGACCTTTGGGAAAAGAGAATATTTGGAGGAGCATATCAATTAGAAGGCGTAACGAATGATCAACGGCCAAAATATGGAGCGCTAAATTTAATGTTACATCCAGATGGGCCGGCTCCGCGTTTTGGATCCTGTTATTTTCTCTTATCTCCAAAAGTTTCTTCGCGCTCTACATATACGTATTTAGATTCGCATCAAGATCCGAAAGAAAAGGGGACTTATGAGGAGTTTGATATGATTTTAGCTGCTCTTTTGGAAGAGACATTCGTAAGAGATTTTGCAATTGGTGAAGGAAATTTGACGCCAACAATATTAATTAATCATTTACTAGCTAACCTGAAAAGGCCGTTTATAGATTTAGTAAGCAAAGAGCCAGCCCGTAATCTTAATCATTATATTGAAGCGCAGATTCATGGAGAGATTTCTCTTAAAGAAGACGTGGAGGCGCTTGTTGCAGATCCTTCATTTAAGGGTACGGATGTAGGAAAAGTTTTAGAAGAAATTTGCCTGAAGTATGCGATTGATTTGTATTGGCACATCGGTTTTGTACTTGCGGTAGACGAAGTTCCGATGGATTTTAGAGGTTCAAAAATGCCATCTTTAGCAAGACGCATTGCACGGAATCATTGCATCGATGCAAATATAATTGGCTCTGCTGTAGTGGATTTGAAACGCAATCCATTATCTTGGAGTGATCGTGGAACTTATGAAGAAGTGCTTCAGGAATTAAAATTATTATGGCATGTTTTAGTTCGATTTGGAAAACCAAATCGGAAGTAGAACGAAATACTCCGTTTTTCGGAAGTATTTATATAGAAAAGAAGCTGATCTAAAAATAGATCAGCTTCTTTTTATAAGATTAAACTAAGTTTAATACAGTTACTTTTTCACGTGTCATAGACTCAAGGCTCTTACGAATACCTTGTGCGCCCATACCTGAACCTTTTACACCGATGAATGGGAAGTGGTCAGGGCCGCGCTCTGTGCGTCCGTTAATTTGTACAGAACCAGTTTCGATTTTGTTAGCAATTGCAAATGCTTTGTTAATGTCTTTAGTGAAGACACTTGCTTGCAGACCGAACTCTGATTTGTTAGCAATTTCAATTGCTTGTTCATCTGAAGAAACACGAATGATTGGAAGGATTGGGCCGAATGGCTCTTCCCAAGCAACTTTCATCTCTTCTGTTACGTGATCGATTAATGTTGGGTAAATTAAGTTGCGCTCACGTTTGTTACCGATAACGATTGTAGCACCTTTTTCTACAGCGTCGTCAACTAAACCTTGAACGAAGTCAGCAGACTTGTCGTCAATTAATGGAACGATTGTGCTATCTTGTTCTGGAGATCCAACTGATAGTTCAGCTACTTGTGCTTTTAATAAGCTAACAAGCTCGTCCGCTACGTTTTCGTGTACAAGTACACGTTTAATAGCTGTACAACGTTGACCAGAGTAAGAGAATGCACCGCTTACGATATGGTTTGCAGCATCTTGTAAATCAGCATCTTCACGAACGATACCAGGGTCTTTACCACCAAGTTCTAATACAAGTGGAATCATTGAAGCTTTTTTCGCTAAATGTTTACCTGTGTTTGTACCACCTGTGAACGATACCATATTGATGCCTTCGTGTTCTACTAAGTAGTCACCAATTACAGAACCGCGTCCTGTCGCTACGTTTACAAGTCCTTTTGGAAGGCCAGCTTTATGAAGTGCTTCAACCATTTTAATACCACTAATTGCACCTTGAGTTGCTGGTTTGAAAATAACAGCGTTACCCATAATTAATGCTGGTGCAAGTTTTGCAGCAGATAAGTTTACTGGGTAGTTAAATGGTGCGATTGCTAATACAACACCAAGTGGTGCGCGTTGGATAATCGCAAGTTTAGATTTCGTTCCGCCAGGGAAGCTATCGCCCATCATGCTTTCTCCGTGCATATGTAAAGCTTCTTCGATCGTGTAACGAATGAAGTCAGCTGTACGAACAACTTCTTTCTTCGCATCTTTATATCCTTTACCGACTTCTTTCATAATGATATCGGCAATTTCATCCTGCATATTTACGAGCTCATCAGCCCATTTATATAAGTATTTTGCGCGATCTTGTAGGGAAGCTTCAGCCCATGATTTTTGAGCTTCTTTTGCAGATGCAATTGCTTCATCCACTTCTCCGCGAGTAATTGCTTGTACTTGTCCAATTACTTCGTGTAAGTATGGAGATGGAATTTCGATTGTTTCTCCTGAAGAGCTTTCTCTCCATTCTCCGTTTAAATAAAATTTGTACGTATTGCTAGTTGTCATGATTAGTCCTCCTAAAATAGCAACTTGTAAGAGTGAGTATAAGGTGATTGTAGGGGGTTTGATAACATTTTTCAAATGAAATGTTTGTGAAAACGATTTCTTATTCCTTTTTTATTTTGTATGCCCTTTCTTACAGAACATTCTCTTATTTCAAAATGGTGTATCGTATATTTTTATTTGAAGTGTGAAAAAACAATTGACAGAATACTCAATAAAGTTGTAAGATTATAAATGGAAAATAAATGAAGGGGGTGTGCGTAATGATTGTAATCGTAAATGTAATGGGCTTAGCTCTGTTAAATGGCAGAAAACATTCATATCATTACGCAACCCGTACGGATATATAGGGCATCTTTGTCTTATAAAAAGCGTACGTTGCGTATATCGTAACGTACGCTTTTTATGCATTCCTGTGCATATCGTCAAGCGGCGGTATGCTTTTTTTTGTTTATTTTCCCTTGTTTGTTTCCGATAAAAAACTTTGGAAGGTGGAAAAATGTGATGAGATTGTATGGGTTACGAAATGTAAATGTGATGGGTCTGGATAGTGGATAAAGAAATGAGAGGGAAACGAGAACGAGAAGGGAGAGGTTACATTGTTATCAGTATTACTAAAGTTAAAATGGTTTTTTAAAGAGCACTGGAAGAGATATAGTATTGCCATTGGAGCTCTTTTAATTGTAAATATAGTTGAAGTTATTCCCCCGAAAGTGTTAGGGGTTACGATAGATAATATAAAAACAGGAACGTTATCGAACGAAGCAATTATGCAATCTATTCTTATTTTAATAGGGGTTACAATCGTTGGGTATGGTCTTACTTTCGTATGGCAACATCAATTGTTTGGAGGTGCATTTGTACTTGAGAAAACGATGCGCTCTAAATTTATGGGGCATTTACTTAAGATGACGCCGACTTTTTATCAAAAAAATCGTACTGGTGATTTAATGGCGAGAGCGACAAATGATTTGAAAGCAATCGCTATGACAGCTGGTTTTGGTATATTAACGCTCGTGGATTCGAGTTTATATATGCTTACGATTGTCTTTATGATGGGATTTACAATTAGTTGGGAGCTTACATTTGCAGCGCTTATTCCGCTTCCAATTATGGCGTATGCGATGAATATATATGGAAAGAAATTGCATGAAAGATTTACCGTTGCGCAAGATGCGTTTGGTGATATGAACGATAAAGTGCTTGAATCAATCGCTGGTGTGCGTGTTATTCGTGCATACGTACAAGAGAATGCAGACAAGGAAAGATTTCATCACTTAGGAGATGACGTCTACGAAAAAAATATGAAAGTAGCGAGAATTGACGCATTATTCCAACCAACTGTGAAAATGCTTGTTGGCCTTAGTTATTTAATCGGTTTAGTGTACGGGGCATATCTTGTATTTCAATCAAAGGTAACACTTGGTGAACTTGTTTCATTTAACGTGTATTTAGGGATGATGATTTGGCCGATGTTTGCAATTGGTGAATTAATTAATGTTATGCAAAGAGGAAATGCTTCGCTTGACCGTGTGAATGAAACGTTAGCGTATGAACCAGATGTAAAGGATCCGAAACATCCAAAGCTTGTGCAAGAGCCGGATTATATTCAGTTTGATGACGTTACCTTTTCATATCCTTCATCAACTGAAACAAATTTAAAAAAGGTTTCGTTTACCTTAAAACAAGGGGAGACGCTTGGGGTTGTCGGAAAAACAGGAAGCGGGAAAACGACGCTTGTACGTCAGCTTCTTCGTCAATATCCACTTGGAGATGGAGATATTGCAGTTTCTGATGTGACATTAGATAAAATGACGAATGAAAATGTACTCGGCTGGATTGGTTATGTACCGCAGGAGCATATTTTGTTCTCAAAAACAGCGCGAGAAAATATTTTATTCGGAAATAGGGAAGCGACTGAAGAAGAACTAGAGAAAGCAATTGAAATTGCTGCGTTTAAAAAGGATTTAGAGTTTTTACCAGAAGGGTTAGAAACGCTCGTTGGAGAGAAAGGTGTTTCTTTATCAGGAGGGCAAAAACAAAGGATCTCGATTGCAAGAGCTGTTATTCAAAATCCAGAAATTTTAATTTTGGACGATTCTTTATCAGCTGTAGATGCTCGTACGGAAGCAGCGATCATTGAAAATATAAGAACGGAAAGAAGCGGAAAGACGACGATTATTACGACGCATCGTTTATCAGCAGTGCAACATGCGGATTGGATTCTCGTTATGGATGAAGGCGCAGTTATAGAAGAAGGTACGCATGCTCAGCTTATCCAAAAGGGAGGCTGGTATGCTGAACAGTTTGAAAGACAACAAGGTGAAAGTGAAAGTGAAAGTGAAAGTGCGGATAGTGGGGTGAAAATATGAGCGTTTCAAAACGATTGTTTCAATACGCGATGAAAGTGAAAGGGACGATTTTTGCTGCGATGTTAATGTTATTTATTTTCGTCATCGCAGAGCTTGCTGGTCCTTTCGTCGCTAAAACGATGATTGACGATCATATCGTCGGGATAGAGAAACCTTGGTATGAAACAGAACAGAGTGAAGATGCTGTTTCATATAATGGGGCTTTTTATAAGCGAAGTGATCGCTTTGAACAAGGCGAGAAAAAAGGGAAAGAAGTACGCGTGATGCAAGTCGGTTTTCAATATTATTTTGTACCGAATAAAGTAAATATAGAAGGATCACGTACTGTAAAAGGGGATATGATTACCGTTCAAAATGGTAAGGCGGTGCAAGTTTATAAAGCGAAAGCATTAACAAAGGAAGAAGTATTTGCATTTTATAAGCCAGAAATAAACCGTCTATTATTACTTGGTAGTGGCTATTTTGCTTTATTAGTAGTCGTATCATTATTTGCATACGGAAAGCAGTTCTTCTTGCAAAAGGCAGCGAACAAAATTATTCAAATTATGAGGGAAGATGTTTTTTCTCATATTCAAACGTTGCCAATTCGGTACTTTGATCATTTACCGGCGGGGAAAATTGTTTCGCGTGTGACGAATGATACAGAGGCCATTCGTGATTTATATGTAACGGTGCTGGCAACATTCGTTTCTAGTATCATCTATATTATTGGGATATTTGCTGCGCTATTTTTATTAGATGTGAAGCTCGCTTCATTATGTTTATTAATTATCCCAATTTTAATTGTTTGGGCGATTCTTTATAGAAAATACGCGTCTGTATACAATCATAAAATGCGCTCTCGTTTATCTGATATTAACGGAACAGTAAATGAATCCATTCAAGGGATGCCAATTATTCAAGCGTTCCGTCAAGAGCGTGAAACGAAAAAAGAGTTTGAAGAATTAAATGGCGATTATTTTAAGTATCAAAATAAAATTTTGAATTTAAATGCAGCAACTTCTCATAATTTAGTATCCGTATTAAGAAATATCGCTTTCACAGGAGTGATTTGGTATTTCGGCGGTGCGTCATTAAGTGCTACAGGTATTATTTCACTTGGGGTACTGTATGCATTCGTCGATTATTTAACACGATTGTTCTCACCGATTACAAATATGGTGAACCAGCTTGCAAACTTAGAGCAAGCGCGCGTTGCATCAGAACGTGTCTTTGAATTGTTAGAGGAAAAAGGGGAAGCGGTAGAAGAAGAACGTATGCCTCGTTTAAAAGGAAATGTGAAATTTGATAATGTCTCATTTTCTTATAATGGAAAAGATGAAGTGTTAAAAAATATTTCTTTTGAAGCGAAACAAGGGGAGACCGTGGCACTTGTCGGTCATACTGGATCAGGAAAAAGTTCTATTATGAACGTACTCTTTCAGTTTTACGAGTTTGAAAAAGGAAAGCTTACGATTGATGGTCATGATGTAAAAGAGATGCCGAAACAAGCAACTCGTGAACATATGGGAATTGTACTGCAAGATCCGTTTTTATTTAGCGGAACAGTAGCATCTAATGTAAGTTTAGAAAATGAAAAAATTTCAAAAGAGCACATCGTAAAAGCATTGCGTGATGTTGGTGCTGAAAGATTTGCGAACAATATAAATGAAGAAATTACAGAAAAGGGAAGTACGCTTTCCACTGGAGAACGTCAGCTTATATCGTTTGCTAGGGCGCTCGCTTTTGACCCAGCCATTTTAATTTTAGATGAAGCGACATCTAGTATCGATACAGAAACAGAGGCGATGATTCAACAAGCACTAGAAGTTGTAAAAAAAGGAAGAACGACATTTATTATCGCTCACCGCCTTTCAACAATTAAAAGCGCAGATCAAATTATTGTGCTTGATAGAGGAACCATTTTAGAAAAAGGGTCTCATGATGAGCTAATGAAAAAGCGCGGGCGTTATTATGATATGTACAAAACGCAAATGGAAGGGAACCAGAGCGCTTAATAGGTATGGGAGAGAACTTGTGATTTTCACAAGTTCTTTTTTTAGTGAATCAGGGCAGTTAAATAAGAAGTATTATTTTACCTTTCCTACAATTAATGCTATATTAAAAAATGTTACTTATCTTTTGTATGTAGCGTTATTTTTCCCTTTTGTTTGATTATGAAGAAAAAGGATAAACTAAATAAGAACATTTTCATTGAAAAATTGTTCAAGATTGCATACAATCAATATAGTTTTTAAATTCCTATCAGAATACTTGGAGGATTACTATCATGAAGAAATTATTTTCAGTGCTTGCAGTAACTACATTAGCGATCGGGATTGTAGCCGGCTGCGGTAAAGAAGAGAAAAAAGATACAGCTAGTCAAGACGCGTTACAAAAGATTAAACAAAGCGGTGAACTTGTAATTGGTACAGAAGGTACATATCCACCATTTACGTTCCACGATTCAAGCAATAAATTAACTGGATTTGACGTTGAATTAGCAGAAGAAGTTGCAAAACGTTTAGGTGTAAAACCTGTATTTAAAGAAACACAATGGGATAGCTTACTTGCTGGCCTTGATGCAAAACGTTTCGATATGGTTGCAAACGAAGTTGGTATTCGTGAAGATCGTCAAAAGAAATACGATTTCTCTAAGCCATACGTTTCATCTTCAGCGGCATTAGTTATTGCAAAAGATAAAGATAAGCCTGCTACATTTGCTGATGTAAAAGGATTAAAAGGAGCACAATCTTTAACGAGTAACTATGCAGATATCGCTAAGAAAAATGGTGCGGAAATTATTGGTGTAGAAGGATTTAGCCAAGCGGCAGAATTATTAGCTTCAGGACGCGTTGATTTTACAATTAATGATAAGTTATCAGTATTAAATTATTTAGAAACGAAAAAAGATGCAAAAATTAAAATTGTAGATACTGAAAAAGAAGCTTCAGAAAGTGGATTCTTATTCCGTAAAGGTAGCGATAAGCTTGTACAAGAAGTAGATAAAGCGTTAGAAGATATGAAAAAAGACGGTACGTATGACAAAATAACGAAAAAATGGTTCGGTGAAAATGTATCTAAGTAGTGCATTGGTTTCAGATCGATTGTCTACTTGGATAGATATTATGCAGACTTCCTTCATGCCTATGCTGAAGGAAGCTGTTTTTACAACAATTCCATTAACGCTTATTACATTTATTATCGGGATTATACTGGCAACGTTAACAGCGCTCGCACGTATTTCTGGTAGTCGTATTTTACAATGGATTGCTCGTATCTATGTATCTATCATTCGCGGAACGCCACTTCTTGTACAATTATTTATTATTTTCTATGGTCTTCCAACTCTTAATATTGAAGTTGAGCCATATACAGCAGCAGTTGTTGGATTTTCATTAAATGTCGGTGCATATGCATCTGAAATTATTCGTGCTTCTATCCTTTCCATTCCGAAAGGGCAGTGGGAAGCAGCTTATACAATTGGGATGACATATCCACAAGCATTAAAACGTGTTATTTTACCACAAGCAACGCGCGTATCAATCCCGCCGCTTTCGAATACATTTATTAGCTTAGTGAAAGATACTTCGTTAGCATCGTTAATTTTAGTAACAGAAATGTTCCGAAAAGCGCAGGAAATTGCGGCGATGAACTACGAGTTTTTAATTGTTTATTTTGAAGCAGGTCTTATTTATTGGGTTATTTGTTTCTTATTATCAATCGTACAACAGATGTTAGAAAAGCGTTCAGAACGCTACACATTAAAATAATCCTTTTACAAAAGGAGTTTTTGTTTTTATGATTTCAATTCAGCACTTACAAAAAAGTTTCGGAGATAATACCGTACTAAAGCATATAGATTTAACAGTTGAGAAGGGGGAGGTTGTTGTTATTATTGGTCCGTCTGGATCTGGTAAAACGACATTCTTACGTTGTCTCAATGTATTAGAAACGCCAAACGCTGGTAATATTCGTATCGGTAATAAAGAGCTTAACTTCTCTCAAAAAGTAACGAAGAAAGATATTGTTAATCTTCGTACGCAAACAGGTATGGTATTCCAGCACCATAATTTATTCCCGCATTTAACAGCACTTCAAAATGTAATGGAAGGGCTCGTTACAGTGAAAAAGATGGGGAAAGAAGAAGCAAAGAAAAAAGCACACTATTTCCTTGAAAAAGTTGGTTTAGCAGATAAAGTGGATTTATATCCGTTCCAATTATCAGGCGGACAGCAACAGCGCGTTGGAATTGCGCGCGCGCTTGCGATGGAGCCGAAAGTGTTACTATTTGATGAGCCGACGTCAGCGCTTGATCCTGAACTCGTTCAAGAAGTTCTGAAAGTAATGAAAGAACTTGCTAAAGAAGGCATGACAATGGTTATTGTAACGCACGAAATGCGTTTTGCACATCAAATTGCGAACCGTGTTATTTTCATGGATGGTGGTGTCGTTGTCGAACAAGGTAAACCAGAAGAAGTATTTACAAATCCAAAAGAAGAACGTACGAAGAAGTTTTTACAAATGTTGCAATAAATTAAGGAAGGTCTCAAGGCATATGCCTTGAGACCTTTTTGCCATATATATTTATTTGTGGAATCCGCCAAGGCTTTGCTCAGCCATTGCAACTAGACGTTTTGTGATTTCTCCACCAACTGAACCGTTAGCGCGAGCCGTAGAATCTGCTCCTAATTGTACACCAAATTCTTGAGCGATTTCGTACTTCATTTGATCGATTGCAGCTGTTGCACCTGGTACTACTAATTGATTTGAAGAATTTTGGTTTGCCATAGGAATATATCCTCCTTAGAGTTATAAAAGTTTTTTTGGTTGGACTAGCTGGAGTTGAACCAGATTATCGCCCCGATTGGCGCTAATCCATCGGTAATTAAGTTTGTACTCATAGTATGGATGTTACCTAGAAAGATATACAAAATAATAATTTGTAAATTTTGTCAAAAAAACTTATTGATTTCGTAAATTATGAAATAAGAGTAATCGTTGTATTTTTAAGAAAACAGGCCAAACTAAGGAGGATATTAAATATAATTTTCTCATTGTAGCCTGCTACTTGTAGGCTAATTATTAGCTTCTTATATAGGATTCATTGAAATAAAAATGAGATCGGTAGCAACTTTATAGTTCTATTTTTAAGTAGAGATGGAGTGACCGCGGATAGGTGGTGCTCTCTTCACTCTAAAAAAGAGAGGCTTTAAACGATAACGTATGGAGGAATCATGATGGGAATTTGCCCGCTTTGCAACGCATTAGAATCACAAACATATTCTTGTCAAAATTGCCAAAGTATACTCCAAGATTATGGGAAGTCTGTAGATTATATAGACGATTATAGTGCCTATATGGATCAAGAATTATTAAGTGCAGTAGATGGTTTAACGCATAATAATTCAAATGAATATTGCAATCATATTTTTTATTGCGGAGTATGTAATGTGGAAACTGAGGTTGTAGTAAAACTTGTGTAAATAGAAAACTTCCACCTTATTATCTAGGTGGAAGTTTTTGTTTTTGCATTTGTGAGTGAATCATAGGAGAAGGGATACATTCGGTGTTTGATGAATTCCCGGATTTTATTTGGGACATTTTTTCTTTTGTATCACGTAAAGAATGTTCAGTTAAGTAGATGGCATATTCGTAAAATAACTGGCGTGTCAGTTCACTTTGTTCTTTTAATTTGGCATCTTGGAATACAGTTCGCCCAGGTTTAGAGTTGGCTTCAAATAACCACGGATTTTCCTTTGTGTCTAAACCGATATCAAAACCAATCTCACCGATGTTTCCAGTTACTTGCTCGTCGAGTGCATAACTTATTTGCAGAGCTGTTTGTTTTAATTTATTTTCAATTTGAACTTGCTTCGTTGAATCTGGAAAAAGCTCTTGTAGCAATTTTGTATTACCGCCGCTATTTACGTGCGTTGTTAAACTGCCTTTGCCGGCGATTTTGGCGACGATTGCACTAACTATCCAATTACCGAAATGATTTTTATTTGTATGAATGCGGAAATCAACAGGTTGACCATCAAAGCGAAGTAACGAAATACCTTGCTGTACGATAAACTTTTTTAAATCATGCCCTTTTAATACGTGGTTTAGAAGAGTTTCTAATGATTGATACTTTCTCAGTTTGTTTTCTTCATTTTCGCGATAACGACAGTAGTAGCAATTTTCTGTTTGAGAATAAAATATTTGATGAATATTTCTACCAAAGCTCCCGTGTATTGGTTTCATGTACACTGATTTATATGTGCCAAGAAACCGTTCTACTTGTTCGAAATGCTGAAATGCTTCTGTATTTGGTAATAAGGGTTTAATTGATTCGTCTTTCATAAGATGTTGATGAACTTCCCATTTATTGAAAAACCCTGGGTTAAACCATGGAATGGAGTAGTCTTGTTCTAATTTTCTTTTTGCTCTGACAATTGGTTTGTAATTTTCCGCTTGTCGATTCGGTAGTCGATCGTAAATGACGTTTGGTAAAGGAACCTTTTTCTTTATCCATTGTTTCTCTCGAAAGAAATATCCTTCAATTGTTTCTTCTTCCCAGTTTATATGTTGAACGCCAAAGACGAATACGAACGGTCGTAATGAGAATGGTGGTGTTAACAACTCACTGAGAGCAATTGAACGATTTCCTAAAGGATTAGAAGAATCATCGTTAAAGCCAGTTGTAAAAATGCCGATTAATGGTCCGAAAATAATTGTTTGGTTTTGTGTGAATGCATGAATAGTAGTTGATTGAGGCAGTAAAAGTTTTTCGGCAATATGCTTTCCGATAATAATTTCGCGAGTAAAGGAATAATGAATTTTTACTTCTTCACTTGCTATATGACGTATGCCGAAGGAGAGGGATGTAATAGGTGGTGTAATAGAAAAAACGTAAGGTAAAGTAATGCTATTTGGATGTTCATCTGAAATATTTAATGTATATATATGTTCTTTCAAAATAGGTTTACCTCCTTTCATTATGGTGTAAAGCGACTGAATTTAAGTGGTCCGTGAAATATCTTTTCAGCTAATGAATCACTATGACGAATGTATTGTTCGTAAGGAGGGATCGTGTTGACATACATAAGCCAGATTGCACCTTTTTGATCCATAATTGTGGAAAGTTCTAGTTCAAATAACGAAGAATAAGACTGATCTAGTGTTTGGAATACTTCATTTATAATGTCGTGTAAAGCGTCGTGCAATAGTTGCACACCTGTACTAGATAGTACGTATTTAATTTTTGAAAATGAATGCAATGAATCATCGTCCGTTGTTGAGGGTAAAAGCTGATTAGGAAATGAGCTTTTTTGTATAAATTGACCGATAACATTCCAAGTTTGTTCTTTGTTTTTTTGCAAAATGGTTCGAATGTGCAGTGGATATGTTAATTGATTTGGTGGTTGTAGCATAATGTGCGCTATGTAACGTGATGAACGTATGTTAGATTTACACCAAGATATAAATTCGTCTGTGCGTTTGATTGGAATAGAAGTATGGTATTTTTCATTTACTGTATCGATCTGAAACGTTTTATTTTTGTAAGCGACTCGATATAAGTTATCTTTAGAATGTATATTAGTGGGGCGTATAATAATATCTTTAGTTTTTAACAACAGTTTGAAAATGTTTTGTATCGTCGCAATTTCAAATTTTGGTATATAAGGAGACAGTTTTTTATTAGTGAGAAATAAATCATGTAGTTCACTTGAATTAATAAGTGTGTTATTTAAAAAGGTAGTGGAAGGACGATTGTGCAAAGAGTGAATAATTGATTTTACTTTTTCAAAGTCTGTTTCCTCTTGAAAAGAATAACGATCATATATATAAGAAGGAATAGGGAATGTTTGCTTTTTCCATTTTCCTGTATCTGTATCGTAAATAAGACCAGAAACAAGGTCTGTTTTAGGATCAATACAAAATGGCGTAAACTGGGCAACGACATTATGATAAAGCCGAGCGCGTTTAGCGATTTCGGTGTAATACGTTTGCTCATAATGAAGTTTAGAAGTTAAAAGGCCGAGAACCAACGAAATCACTCCTTTACTACTATTTGCATAATAGGCGAAGCTATATATTGCAAATACGTTTTTATACCATTATACTTTTGTCCGTATGATGATATGCTATAGTTTTGGAGAAGTGAAAGGTTGATTGTAATGAATATATGGTTAAATATGTTAACGACGACAGGACTCGGAGCAATTATTGGAGGATATACGAATCATTTAGCGATAAAAATGTTATTTCGTCCTCATCGTCCTATTTATATCGGAAAGTTTCAAGTTCCATTTACACCAGGGTTAATTCCGAAGCGGCGTGATGAACTTGCTGTTCAATTAGGAAAAATGGTTGTAGAACATTTGTTAACACCAGAAGGAATCGGAAAAAAGCTAACAAATGAAGAGTTTCAAAAAGGTTTAATTCACTGGGCGCAAGTGGAAGTGGATAAAGTAATTACGAATGAACAATCACTGCGATATATGTTAGAAAAATGGAATGTAGCACATGTAGAAGAAGAAGCAACTCGAAAAATCGAACATGTGATTACAGAAAAAATGCATGCATTTTTAGCAGAGTATTATACATATACATGGGAACAGGCTTTACCTCATTCTGTACATGAAAAGATAGAGAATGCGATTCCGAATGCCTCGGCGTTTATTTTAGAGCGAGGAATTAGCTTTTTTGAAAGTGAAGAAGGGAAAGCGCGTCTTTCAAAAATGATTGATGATTTCTTTGCTTCTCGTGGAACGCTACTTAACTTAGTTGGGATGTTTTTAGGAAATGTGAGTCTAGTGGATCGTGTGCAGCCAGAAGTTATTAAGTTTTTAGGGCAAGATGCTACAAAGCAGCTTTTAACTGACGTACTGCAAAAAGAGTGGGAAAAGTTAAAAGGAAGAGATGTAAAAGAATTAGAAGCATTTGTAGAGAAAGAAATGATTGTAAGCTCCGTGCTGTCAGCAGTTAAAGTAGAGGAAACAGTGAGTAAGTTTTTAAATCAATCGGTTCAGCAAGTATGTGAACCAGTTCGAGAAACAATTATTGAAAAAGTGGTTCCAAGTGCAGTAACGAAAGGCTTAAAGTGGGGAACAGAAAACGTAGAGAGTATACTAAACAATCTACACCTTGCGGAAATTGTCCAGCAAGAAGTGTCTACATTCTCAACAGAAAGATTAGAAGACTTAGTTCTGTCTATTACGAAAAACGAATTAAAAATGATTACGTATTTAGGAGCGTTATTAGGCGGAATAATCGGGCTCGTACAAGGATTGTTACTATTGTTTCTTAGATAATAAGGTGAGTACATAGAAATAAAAGTGAAATTTCTTCACATCTCTTGCATAGTTTGATATGGTAAGAAGAGGTGCGTATGTAAATGCACTGAAAAGGCAGTGCGTATGAAAAGCGCTAGCCTTCTAAAGGAGGAAAAATAAAATGACAAAGAACATTCATGATGTTGCATATGAATTACAAAAAGCAATCGCTGAAAACGATGACTTCAAAACTTTAAAAGAGAGCTACGCAGCAGTTCAAGCTGACACAGCTTCAAAGAACTTATTCGATGAGTTCCGTACAATGCAACTTAGCCTACAACAAAAAATGATGCAAGGCCAAGAAATCACTGAAGAAGACAACCAACAAGCACAAGAAGTTGTAGCTCGCATTCAACAAGATGCTAAAATTACAAAATTAATGGAAACTGAGCAACGCCTAAACGTTGTAATCGGTGACGTTAACAAAATTATCATGAAGCCACTTGAAGAATTATATAGCGCGCAACAACAAGCATAATAGTGTAAGACGCTCCTAGTTTAGGAGCGTCTTTTTTGTTTAGGGAATTTAATAGTTATATCACAAAAGCTCCCTTTCAAAATAGCCATTTCTTATTGATTATTTTGAAAGGGATATGTAACACATCGGTTAATTTTTTTTATTGCTGTTAATTGAAGTTTTAATATTTTTTTCTTTCAAAAACTTTTCAATCTCTTTTTGTTTCCTCCCATTTATTTTCTCAAGGCGTTTCGTAAAAGAAAAATTCGCCTTGAATAAGTTACCATCTTGGGCGAGTTTGTCCAACTCTTGATCTAGTTCTACTGAAAGTGCTGTAGACGATGAAATAAATTCATATATTTCTTTTGAAGGCTTTTTGTAATCATCAGGGATTGTATTGTTACTAATAAAATTATGGAAGTTTGCATCATTTTGCTTCGCTAACTCTATTAGTTTTTGTAATTTTTCTCGGTCAGATTCAGTGAAATTCTTATCAGAATTTGTTGAAGCGAGAGGAATTATATTTTCAGCTAACTCCCAA
>NZ_JBNLYE010000038.1:0-26110 GCF_050172095.1 Bacillus sp. GMs2/2 | reverse complement strand
CCTTTATTACATACGGAGAATAATTAAAAAATAATCAGTTGTTCACACGATTGTCAGATTCATAAGAGGAAAGTTGTATTATGATAGTAGATAAAGTGATAAAACGGGTGAAGGGGGACATGCTGCGTGCATATTCTTGTTGTTAGTGTAAATTATCGAACAGCCCCTGTAGAATTTCGTGAGAAACTCACATTTCAGGCAGCAGAACTAGAGCGAGCGATGACTACATTACAAAATCAAAAGAGCGTGTTAGAGAATGTCATTGTATCAACTTGTAATCGCACTGAGATTTATGCTGTTGTCGATCAATTACACACGGGACGGTATTATATTAAGAAGTTTTTAGCTGATTGGTTTCAGCTTGAAATAGAAGAAGTCGCGCCATATTTAACTATTTTTGAACAAGATGGTGCAATAGATCATTTATTCCGCGTAACGTGCGGTTTAGATTCTATGGTAGTCGGAGAAACGCAGATTTTAGGTCAAATAAAAGATAGCTTTTTAGAAGCGCA
The DNA here is from genome assembly GCF_050172095.1 of Bacillus sp. GMs2/2. Lineage (NCBI taxonomy): Bacteria > Bacillati > Bacillota > Bacilli > Caryophanales > Bacillaceae > Bacillus > Bacillus sp. GMs2/2. Next base: position 25,598 of record NZ_JBNLYE010000038.1, on the reverse strand, counting down.
ACAAGTTAAAGCAACAGGCACAATTTTTAATGAATTGTTTAAGCAAGTCATTACATTAGCAAAACGTGCCCACTCAGAAACAACAATCGGGGAAAGTGCGATGTCTGTTAGTTATGCTGCTGTTGAGCTTGGAAAGAAAATATTTGGCGAGTTAACAGATTGTCATGTGCTTATTCTTGGTGCTGGTAAAATGGGCGAACTTGCACTGCAAAACTTATATGGAAGTGGTGCTCGTAAAGTAACAGTTATGAATAGGACGCTTTCGAAAGCAGAAGTAATGGCTGAGAAATATATGGGACATGCAAAATCATTAAGCGAATTACAATGTGCATTATTAGAAGCAGATATTTTAATTAGTTCAACTGGTGCATCGGAGTATGTCATTACGAAAGAGATGATGACAAAGGTAGAGAAAATGCGCTCTGGTCGCCCTTTGTTTATGGTTGACATTGCAGTGCCACGTGATATTGATCCAGCGATTGATGAGCTAGAAGGTTCTTTCTTGTATGATATTGATGATTTACAAGGAGTAGTGGAGGCAAACCGTGCTGAGCGTTTGAAAGAAGCAGAGAAAATTCAATTTATGATTGAAGAGGAAATTGTTCTATTTAAAACGTGGTTAAGTACACTTGGTGTTGTTCCATTAATATCAGCTCTTCGTGATAAGGCACTTGCAATTCAAAGTGAAACGATGGTAAGCCTAGAGCGAAAAATACCAAACCTTAGTGATCGTGAGAAAAAAGTCATTAGTAAGCATACGAAAAGTATTATTAATCAATTATTAAAAGACCCAATTTTAGTAGCGAAAGAAATAGCTGCTGAAGAGGGAGCGAGCGAAAAATTAGCGTTATTTGCGAAGATTTTCGATTTAGAAACGGAAGACGTAGAGAGTTGTGCGGAAGAAGTAGAACATAAAAAAGTGTGGACACCATCCGTTCCATCTTTATAATTTGGAAGGATGATCGGATGAGTTTTTTAAATAACAGTATTATTTATCATATTGCAATTATTTTATATGCTTGTAGCATTAGTTTATATTTTATAGATTATTTCCAAAGTAACCGAAAGGCGAACCGATTTGCTTTTTGGTTACTTGCGATTGTATGGGTCCTGCAGTCTATTTTTATGTTGCTTAGGGCTACAGATTCAGAAACGAATCCAATTTTAACTTTATTATCAGGGATTTATTTTTATGTTTGGTTATTGATTACGATGTCGTTAGTCATTAATCGATTTATGAGAATCGACTTTTTAGTCTTTTTTACAAATGTTGTTGCATTTGGCGTAAGCGCTTTTTCTATTTTTACACCGCTCGGAAAGATGTCGCCAGTACTTGCGGAACAATTAGTTTCAGAACTTGTATACGTGCATGTCGGTATGGCAATTATTTCTTACGCAACGTTTACTGTATCGTTTATTTTTTCTATTATGTACTTATTACAATATCGCCTATTAAAAAAGAAAAAATGGAATGCGAGATTAAGAAGGTTAGGGAATTTACCGAAGCTAGAATCTATGTCTTACGGATTAAATTTATTTTCTGTTCCATTTTTCTTACTAGCAATTTTATTAGGATGTATATGGGGATATACAAAATTGGATAATTTCCATTGGTATGATACGAAAGTAATCGGATCTTTTGTTGTTCTATTTGTGTATTGCACAGGTTTATATTTACGAGCGGCAGATGTGTTGCAAGGTAAGAAAATTGTACAGTGGAATATCGGATCGTTTCTCGTAATGCTAGTAAACATTTTTCTATTAAGCAGTTTATCCAATTTCCACTTTTGGTATTTATAATGAGGAGAGAGAATTATGCGCAAAATTATTGTAGGATCACGAAAGAGTAAACTAGCATTAACGCAAACAAACTGGTTTATTGATCAGTTAAAAGCCCTAGGTCTACCATATGAATTTGAAGTGAAAGAAATTGTCACAAAAGGTGATGTTATTTTAGATGTTACTCTTTCAAAAGTAGGCGGCAAAGGCTTGTTTGTAAAAGAGATTGAACACGCGCTACTTACGAAAGAAATCGATATGGCTGTACATAGTATGAAAGATATGCCAGCCGTACTTCCAGAAGGTTTAATGATTGGTTGTACACCAAAGCGTGTTGACCCTCGTGATGCTTTTATCTCAAAAAATGGAGCATCGTTTAAAGAGTTAGCGGAAGGTGCTATTTTAGGTACGAGTAGTTTAAGACGTAGTGCACAGCTACTCGCTGCGAGACCAGATTTACAAGTTAAGTGGATTCGCGGGAATATCGATACACGTTTACGTAAATTAAAAGAAGAAGATTACGATGCGATTATTTTAGCGACAGCTGGATTACAAAGAATGGGCTGGGATGATGAAGTTATTACAGAACATTTAGATGAAACGTTATGTGTACCTGCTGTAGGACAAGGTGCATTAGCGATTGAGTGTCGTGAGGATGATAAGGATTTATTGCAATTGTTAGCGCATATTAATGATACGATAACAGAAAGAACAGTGGCAGCGGAGCGAGTATTTCTTCATAAACTTGAAGGTGGATGCCAAGTTCCAATTGCTGGATATGCAACCCTTACAGAGAACGATGCAATCGAATTAACAGCTCTTGTCGGCTCTATGGATGGCTCTGTTTTATTAAAAGAGACAGTAGTGGGTACTAATCCTGAGGAAGTAGGATTAGAGGCCGCGGACCGTTTAATTAAGCAAGGCGCCCAAGAACTCATTCTTGCTGCAAATAAGGAGCAACAATAAATATGAACGCTCTCGCTGGAAAAACGGTATTGATTACACGTGCCCAGCATCAAGCGAAACAAATGAGTGTAGCAGTGAAAGAAAAGAGCGGAATTCCATTGGAAATTCCGCTTTTGCGTATGGAAGGTATGTCTCATAGGCAAATTCAACATATTGAAGAGCAGCTACATTCATACGACTGGGTTATTTTTACGAGCAGAAATGGTGTAGCTTTTTTTCTAGATAGTTTAAAAAAGAAACTACCACTAACCATTAAAATCGCTGCGGTAGGTGTGAAAACAAAATTAGAGTTAGAAAAAAGGGGCTATCAAGTTCATTTTGTTCCGACTTCATTTGTTGCAGAAGCATTTGCAGAAGAGTTTCTAAAAGAATTAAGTGGAAATGAACGTATTTTATTTCCGAAAGGGAATTTAGCAAGAGAGGTAATTCCGGTTGCACTTCGGGAAATTGGTGTTTCTCTAGATGAGCTAACCGTATACGGTACGAAAGTGAATATAGAAAAAAAGCAAGAGCTTATAGCGGCATTGAAGTTAGGGAAAGTAGACATTATTACATTTACGAGCCCTTCAACTGTTACTAGTTTTGTTCGTTTACTTGAGGGTACAAACTGGAGAGAATGGACAAAAAAATGTACAATTGCTTGTATAGGACCTATTACGGAAAAAGAGGCAAGTCTTTATTTTCCGTCTGTTATTGTGCCGAAAGAGTACACTGTAGAAGCATTACTACAATGTGTTTGTGAATCTATAAAATGAAAGAATGGGGATAGAAATCTATGAACTCTTTACAATTTAATCGTCATCGTCGTTTAAGACAAAGCGGGGGCATGCGTGCGCTTGTGCGTGAAACGTTTTTACATACGGAAGATTTTATTTACCCTATTTTTGTATTAGAAGGTGAAAATGTTCGTAATGAAGTTCCTTCTATGCCAGGCGTATATCAAATGTCTTTAGATTTATTGCAAGCTGAAATGCAAGAAGTTGTTGATTTAGGTATTCGTTCTGTTATTGTATTTGGTTTACCTGCTGAAAAGGATGAAGTTGGATCATCAGCATATTGTGATCATGGAATTGTACAACGTGCTATTCAGCAAATTAAAGGTGATTTCCCTGAGCTAGTAGTAGTTGCAGACACATGTTTATGTCAATTTACAAGCCATGGTCATTGCGGTGTAATTGAAGATGGTATTATTTTAAATGACGAGTCTCTTGCAGTTCTTGCGAAAACAGCTGTAAGTCAAGCGAAAGCAGGAGCGGACATTATTGCGCCATCAAACATGATGGACGGCTTTGTAACAGCAATTCGCCATGCATTAGACGAAAATGGTTTTGGACACGTGCCAGTTATGTCGTACGCTGTGAAATATTCATCAGCATTTTATGGACCATTCCGTGATGCTGCGCACGGTGCACCGCAATTTGGTGACCGTAAAACATATCAAATGGATCCGGCAAACCGTATGGAAGCATTCCGTGAAGCAGAATCAGATGTAATGGAAGGTGCAGATTTCTTAATCGTAAAACCAGCTCTTTCTTACTTAGATATCGTTCGTGATGTGAAAAATAACTTTAATTTACCAGTTGTCGCTTATAATGTAAGTGGTGAATATTCGATGATTAAAGCGGCAGCGCAAAATGGTTGGATTAATGAAAAAGAAGTTGTTCTTGAAAAATTAATTAGTATGAAACGTGCAGGAGCAGATTTAATTATTACGTATCATGCAAAAGATGCAGCAAGATGGTTACAAGAAGGAGGCGCTAAATAATGAAAAAGTTTGATAAGTCAATTGCAGCGTTTGAAGAGGCGCAAGACTTAATGCCTGGTGGCGTAAATAGCCCGGTTCGTGCCTTTAAGTCTGTTGGGATGAATCCGTTGTTTATGGAGCGTGGAAAAGGCTCTAAAGTATATGATATCGATGGGAATGAATACATCGACTACGTATTATCATGGGGTCCTTTAATTCATGGTCATGCAAATGATCGTGTTGTAGAAGCGTTAAAATCTGTTGCTGAAAGAGGTACAAGCTTCGGTGCACCAACAGAAATTGAAAATAAATTAGCAAAACTTGTTATTGAGCGCGTGCCATCAATTGAGATTGTGCGTATGGTTAACTCTGGAACGGAAGCGACAATGAGTGCACTACGTTTAGCTCGTGGTTATACAGGTCGTAATAAAATCTTGAAATTTATCGGTTGTTACCACGGTCATGGTGATTCGTTATTAATTAAAGCTGGTTCTGGTGTGGCGACTTTAGGTTTACCAGATAGTCCTGGTGTACCAGAAGGTGTAGCGAAAAATACGATTACAGTAGCTTATAACGATTTAGAAAGCGTAAAATACGCGTTTGAACAATTCGGTGATGATATTGCTTGTGTAATTGTAGAACCAGTAGCAGGAAATATGGGGGTTGTTCCTCCGCAGCCTGGATTTTTAGAAGGTCTTCGTGAATTAACAGAACAAAACGGTGCATTGCTTATTTTTGATGAAGTAATGACAGGGTTCCGAGTAGATTATAATTGTGGCCAAGGTTATTATGGCGTAACGCCTGATTTAACATGCTTAGGTAAAGTAATCGGTGGTGGTTTACCGGTAGGAGCATACGGTGGTAAAGCGGAAATTATGCGCCAAGTTGCGCCAAGCGGACCGATTTACCAAGCTGGTACTTTATCAGGTAACCCACTTGCAATGGCGGCAGGTTATGAAACGTTAGTACAGTTAACGCCAGAATCATATGTAGAATTTGAGCGTAAAGCTGAAATGTTAGAAGCTGGATTACGTAAAGCAGCTGAAAAACATGGCATTCCGCACCATATTAACCGTGCAGGCTCTATGATTGGTATTTTCTTTACAGATGAACCCGTTATTAATTACGATGCAGCAAAATCTTCAAACTTAGAATTCTTTGCGGCTTACTATCGTGAAATGGTAGAACAAGGTGTATTCTTACCGCCATCTCAATTCGAAGGTTTATTCTTATCGACAGCACATAGTGATGCAGATATTGAAGCGACGATTGCAGCAGCTGAAATTGCAATGTCAAAATTAAAAGCGTAATGTATTAGAGAAAATCGCTCTCCATAAGGGGAGCGATTTTTTTTATTCATAAAGTAAGCTTTCTGCACATAAATCTGTAATGACATATAGTTTGGGAGGGGGAAAAGAAGTGGCTGCAGATCATTCATTACGATTTTCATTAAAAGAATCTGTGTGGTTCCAAAAAGGACAGGAAGTCGAAGAACTTTTGTCAATTTCGTTAGATCCAGACGTTGAGATAGAAGAGCTTGATCATGAAGTAATCGTGAGAGGACAATTAGATTTAACCGGAGAGTATGTTGCACGAAAAGATGATTCGGCGTATTCATTAAGAGAACTATCGCCAGCAAAGTCAATTGATTATGTAGAAACAAGAGAAGATGGGGTTAATGAACTTGTTCATTCCTTTCCACTTGAAATATCAATTCCGAGAAATCGAGTGAAAGTAATTGAAGAGCTATATGTATCAATCGAGGAATTTGATTATGAATTAAAGGAAAATGGTTGCTTACAATTATTAGCGGATATATCTATTACCGGTTTGTGTGATGAAGAGAGAGGCGAGGATGAAGTTGAAGAGGAAGAAACGGTGTATGCTGAGTTAGAAGAAGATTCAGCGCAAGAGGATGAAAATAGACCGGCGCCGCATGTAGAAGAACCAGCATATAAGGAATCAGATGAGTGGGAAGATTACGCATTTGAACCGTTCCAATTAGAGGAAAGAAAAGAGCAGGAATTAGAAGAAGAGAAAATAGAAGAACATGAATTTGTGGAACGTGAAGAGGAGCAAGAAACAACGCCGCAATTTGAACTGTTCGGACGAAAAGATTTCAAGAAAGAAAAAGCGAAAAAGCAGGAAGAACAAGAAGAAGAGTACTCACAGCGAGATGAAAATGCGCTTTATTTAACAAAACTATTTACGAAAGAACCGGAAGAAGAATTTACAAAGTTAAGAATGTATTTCGTGCAAGAAGGGGATACAATTGAATCTATTGCAGACCGTTATGAAACGTCTGTACAAAATTTATACCGTGTCAATCAAACAGAAGATATATTTTTAAATACGGGGCAAATTATTTATATTCCCGTTTCAAGGGTAAAGACGAAATAAGGAAGTGAGTGTTTTCACTCACTTCCTTTCTTAGAGGCTATGTTTTGAATAGAAAGGGTTATTCGTATGGATATTGAGTTGCGAAATCACTATGAACCTATTGTGAGGCAATATAGATTGGATACGCAGCATATGGAAGAGCACGGAAATGTAATGAAAATTTATACGAATCAAGGTCCATATGCACTCAAGAAAATAGAAGGCAGAAAGTTAGAGCGGAATAACTTTCTGCATCATATTCAATATTTGAAGGAGAAAGGTTTTTCAAATTATGTACCTATATATCATGCGACGGATGGAAGTTATATTTTAAGTGACGGGACGTATAATTATTATTTAATGCCTTGGTTAGAACGTGCAGAAGGAAACGGTGAGGACAATGATCAATACCATAAAATGTTTCAGACACTTGGAACGTTGCATCAAAAAACTGTGAAGGAAGAAACGTATACGGAAGAAGATTTAGAAAAACATTATACAAGTATATCCGATCGTTGGGAAAATGATGGTGAGATGTTAGAAGAGTTTCTCGTAGAATCTGAATCAAAATGGTATATGTCCCCGTTTGAATTGCAATATTGTACGTACTATCATCATGTAATGAGAGCGCGTGAATTTGCAACGAAGCAATTAAATGAGTGGAACGATGCGATGAAAGAAAAAGAGAAAACGCGTATTACTTTTGTGCATGGTAATGTGTCACTTAATCATTTTTTATTTGACTATGAGCGGAATGGCTATTTTATTAGTTTAGAAAAATCGAAGTTTGCAACGCCTGTGCAAGATATAGTAGGTTTTTATTCACGGTCTTTAAACACATATCCAATCGCAAGAAGTGATCGGTTTGAATGGTTTCAAATGTATCAAAAAAATTTCCCTTTTACGAAAGAAGAGCAACTACTTATGTTTGCGTATATGACGTATCCATCGCAATTTATTCGGCAAATCCAGTCCTATAAGAAAAGAAGAGATAATCGCAACGAGGAAAATGAACTGCGCGGAGTAAAGAGTTTGCAACAATCGCATTGGCTCGTTAGCAATATAGAATATTTCCTGTCACAATTACAAGCTGCCCAGCAAGGGAACGGATAAAGTAAAGGCATTCCCCGCTGATGATTAGCCTTCACCAATTGGGCGTTTACGGGCATCAGGGCTCCCATCTAACTTCTTTGCTTCAGTTGAGTTTTGAGGTGGAGGTCTTACTGCCCGCAAATAGCGGGGGAAAGAAGATAAGTAGAGGATTCTACTTATCTTCTTTTTTTTGCACGAAAAGCTGTAGTTTTAAATTTATCTTGACGAATAAGGTTTCGTTTTTTACACTATTGTATATAATAATTAACAATCATATAAATGCCTTGAAGGGGAAGAGTATAACATGAAACGTCTTCAGAGAGGAGAATCATTAGCTGGGAGATTCTCTAGATAGTTATGTTAGAAGGTAGCCCTGGAGCATCTTTTCTGAACGGAATAGTTCTTATTAGGAAAAGACGGATTTGTCCGTTATCAAATTAAGAGTATAAGCAAATTATGAATTTGTTTGTAAATAAAGGTGGTACCGCGATGTCCCTCGTCCTTTTTGGATGAGGGACATTTTTTATTTTAAGGAGGGAAAATAATGTCAAACACGGAAAAGAATTTACCAACTAAATATGATCATATGTCCGTTGAAGAAGGCCTTTATCAATGGTGGCTTGAAGGCAAATATTTTGAAGCAACAGGAGACGAGAAGAAACAGCCATATACAATTGTAATTCCACCTCCGAACGTAACTGGTAAGTTACACTTAGGTCATGCTTGGGATACAACTCTTCAAGATATTTTAACTCGTACGAAGCGTATGCAAGGATACGATGTGCTATGGCTTCCAGGAATGGACCATGCTGGTATCGCAACACAAGCGAAAGTAGAAGGAAAACTTCGTGAAGAAGGTATTTCACGTTACGATCTTGGCCGTGAAAAATTCCTTGAAAAAGCTTGGGAGTGGAAAGAAGAATACGCTTCTCACATTCGTCAACAATGGGGAAAAGTTGGTTTAGGACTAGACTATTCTCGTGAACGCTTCACATTAGACAAAGGTTTATCAGATGCGGTTAATAAAGTATTCGTTCAATTATACGAAAAAGGCTTAATTTACCGTGGTGAATATATCATCAACTGGGATCCAGCAACACGCACAGCTCTTTCTGATATTGAAGTAATTCATAAAGAAGTTCAAGGTGCATTCTACCATATGAACTATCCGTTAACAGATGGTTCTGGTCACATTCGTCTTGCGACAACTCGTCCAGAAACGATGCTTGGTGATACAGCAGTAGCAGTTCATCCCGAAGACGATCGTTACAAACATTTAATCGGAAAAACAGTTACACTTCCAATCGTAGGCCGTGAGATTCCGATTATTGCTGATGAGTACGTAGAAAAAGATTTCGGAACGGGCGTTGTAAAAATTACACCAGCTCATGACCCGAATGACTTTGAAGTAGGTAACCGTCATGACTTACCACGCATTTTAGTAATGAACGAAGATGGAACAATGAACGAAAAAGCTGGTAAGTATAACGGTATGGATCGTTTCGAATGCCGTAAAGAATTAGTGAAAGACTTACAAGAAGCTGGCGTATTAGTAGAAATCGAGCCACATATGCATTCAGTAGGTCATAGTGAGCGTAGCGGTGCAGTTGTTGAGCCTTATTTATCAACACAATGGTTCGTAAAAATGGCTCCACTTGCTGAAAAAGCAGTAGCGCTTCAACAAAAAGAAGAAGAAAAAGTAACGTTCGTACCAGAGCGTTTTGAAAACACATATTTACGCTGGATGGAAAATATTCATGACTGGTGTATTTCTCGTCAATTATGGTGGGGACACCGTATTCCAGCTTGGTACCATAAAGAAACTGGTGAAGTATACGTAGGTACAGAAGCACCAGCAGATATTGAAAACTGGAATCAAGATAATGACGTACTTGATACATGGTTCAGTTCAGCGTTATGGCCATTTTCAACACTTGGTTGGCCAAATGAAGATTCAGCAGACTTCAAACGTTACTATTCAACAGATGCACTAGTAACGGGTTATGATATCATCTTCTTCTGGGTATCTCGTATGATTTTCCAAGGTTTAGAGTTTACAGGAGAGCGTCCATTTAAAGATGTATTAATTCACGGTTTAGTTCGTGATGAGCAAGGTCGTAAAATGAGTAAATCTCTTGGTAACGGTATTGATCCAATGGATGTTATCGAGAAGTACGGTGCAGATGCAATGCGTTTCTTCTTATCAACAGGAAGTGCACCAGGTCAAGATTTACGTTTCAGCATGGAAAAAGTAGAATCTACTTGGAACTTCATTAATAAAATTTGGAACGCATCACGTTTCGTATTAATGAACATGGATGATATGAAGTATGAAGAAATCGATTTAACTGGTGAAAAATCAGTAGCAGATAAGTGGATCTTAACTCGCTTAAACGAAACAATCGAAAGCGTAACACGTAACATGGATAAATATGAGTTCGGTGAAGCTGGTCGTTCATTATACAACTTCATTTGGGACGATTTCTGTGATTGGTATATTGAAATGGCGAAACTTCCACTATACGGTGAAGATGAAGCAGCTAAGAAAACAACTCGTTCTATTTTAGCTTACGTATTAGATCAAACAATGCGTCTATTACACCCATTCATGCCATTCGTAACAGAGAAAATTTGGCAACATTTACCGCATGAAGGCGAGTCTATTACAGTAGCTGCGTGGCCAACAGTTCGCGAAGATTTACAAGATACGGAAGCTGCGGCAGAAATGCACCTTCTAGTTGATATCATTCGCTCTGTTCGTAACATCCGTGCAGAAGTAAATACGCCAATGAGCAAAAAAGTTCAAATGCAAATTAAAGCAAAAGATGAGGCTGTACTTGCTCAACTTACGAAAAACAGCTCTTACATTGAGCGTTTCTGTAACCCAAGCGAATTAACAATTCAAACGGACTTACAAGCGCCAGAAAAAGCAATGACTGCAATCGTATCAGGTGCAGAGTTATTCTTACCGTTAGCTGATCTTATCAATCTTGATGAAGAGAGAGCTCGTCTTGAGAAAGAACTTGAGAAGTTCGATAAAGAAGTAGAACGTGTACAGAAGAAACTTTCTAACCAAGGTTTCGTAGCGAAAGCTCCTGCAGCGGTTATTGAAGGAGAGCGTGCGAAAGAGCAAGATTACCTAGAAAAACGCGAAGCAGTTCGTCAACGTCTAGCAGATCTTGAAAAGTAAAAATGTTTTTAGAGACTCACTATATTGGTGAGTCTCTTTTCTTTGCGTATAATAGAACTATGAAAGTTGTCTTTTGAAAGGGGAAAAATATACGTGATACATACATACGAAGAAGCGATAGGGTGGATCCATAGCCGATTGAAATTTGGAATTAAGCCAGGATTAGAAAGAATGAGATGGATGTTAGAAGAACTTGGAAATCCAGAGCGTCATATAAAATGTGTTCATCTTGCTGGTACAAATGGAAAAGGTTCAACGTTAACATATATGCGTTACATGTTAGAAGGCGCGAAATATAAGGTAGGAACGTTTACCTCTCCTTACATCGAATCATTTAATGAACGCATTAGTGTGAATGGAACACCAATTGCAGACGAAGAGATTACTGAACTTGTAAAGATGGTAAAACCAGTCGTTGAAAAACTAGATGAAACGGATTTAGGGGAAGCGACAGAGTTTGAAATTATTACTGTTATGGCGATTTGCTATTTCGGTAAAGTCAATTTCTGTGATGTTGTTTTATTTGAAACAGGGCTTGGTGGACGTTTTGACTCTACCAATGTTATACACCCTGTCCTCACGATTATTACGAATATCGGTCACGATCATATGCATATTTTAGGAAATACACTAGGGGAAATTGCATATGAAAAGGCGGGGATTATTAAGTCTGGCGTGCCGGTAATTACTGGTGTACAAGATGAAGAAGCTTTGCAAGTCATTCAAAATGTTGCAAAGGAAAACCATGCAAACTTATACGAACTTAGCAAGCATTTTACAGCGTTACATAAACAGTCTAATGAAGATGGGGAACAGTTTGATTTTACTTGTCCTTTTTCCGCATTTGAAGATTTGCAAATCTCAATGAAAGGCATTCATCAAGTAGGAAATGCAGCGTTAGCACTTATGGCAGTAATGTATGTAAAAACATATTTATCATTTTTAATTGAAGAAGAGGAAATAAGAACGGGATTACTGGAAGCATATTGGATTGGGCGCTTTGAAAAGTTGCAAAGTAACCCGGATATTATTATAGATGGTGCTCATAATCCAGAAGGTATCGAAAGCCTTGTGAAAACAGTAGAAGCGCATTACAAAGATAAAAATGTAATAGTGTTATTTACTGCCCTTGGTGATAAACAATTACATAACATGGTAGGCCAATTAGAAACCATTGCAGATGAAATTATTTTTACAACATTCGCCTTTGATCGTGCTATTTCTGCTGATAAGCTTGCATCATATTCACAGAAAGAATCAAAATTAGTTTTTGAAAATTGGAAAGAGGCAATTGATACAAAAGTTGAAATGATAGCAGAAAATGATGTTTTTATCATAACGGGTTCTCTTTATTTCATTTCTGAAGTACGAAAATATATTCGCGAGAAAAACTAGATAGTCTTTGCTATCTAGTTTTTTTGTTCTACAAATGAAGTCAAATGCATACATATAAGATAAATATATAGGGTTATTTGGCGAATTCCTCTGACAAATATCTCGTTTTTTTATGAAATGAATATGATATGATGCGGACAACGATAAGAGGTGAGGTGTGAGTGTATGGACAAGCAATCACGAACGATCTCAGTGAAAGTGAATGGAACAGAAGCGAAGTATGAGGAAAAAAAGAAAGATGAATTTGAATGGATGGTAGTAGAAAGTGAACGACCGAAAAATGTTGTTCCGTTTCAAAAAGCGAAATCAATGTCTGTGGAAAAATACCGAAAGAAGTGGAGTAATACATTAATTGTAATCGTTGCAACTGCAATCATTATCGGTACGGCGTTTGGAATGGGGATGCTTCATTTACTTACTGGACAAGGAACGACAGGAGGAAGTGAAGTGACAGCTTCAAGGCCGACTGGAAATGGAGAATCAAAGGTGGGTGGAACGGCAGAACAAACACCAGCACCGAAAGAAGAAAAACAAAAAGCACAGACAGGAACGTCATTGGATCCGATGAAATTATTTTTTGTTCAAGGGGGGCTTTATTCTTCTGAAGAAAAGGGACAGGCAGCTCTTGAAGAATGGAAAGGCAATGGGGGCATTGGTGCTTTGAGACCGAGCGGTGATAAGTATGCAATAGTTGTTGGTATTGCTAGCGATGAACAGTCTATAAATCAATTAATGACTAAGTATAAAAATGATGGTGTCTCCGTTTTAAAAAAGAGCTGGGATATAACAGATAAAGCATTGCTGAAAGATGATAAAGAAGTAGGGACATTTTTAACAAAAGTGCAGCCATTATACACTCATTTAGCAAAATATGCTTCTAGCGTACAAGTTGGTGGAAAAAGCAGCCCAAAAGATATAGAAGCAATTGAAAAAGAATGGAAAAAGGTTGAAAAAGAAGGGGAAAGTATGAAACGAGAAGAAGCAAAGAAACTGTATATGTTTACGTCGGTAGCTGTACAAACAGTAAAAGATGGAAAGGTGGATAAGGAATCTTTGGCGAAATTAAATCAAGTTATTATTGATGGTTTACTCTCGTATGAAAAAATTGTTTCGTAGAAAGTGAAATGATAGGATAATAAAATGAGTAAGAAAGAAGTACATGTACTTCTTTCTTTTCTTTTGAATTTAGAGCAAAGTGCTTTCTCTATGACGGGAATATAATCGTATGCAATAAAGAAGTTTTATTTTAGTTAGAGAAATTAATATTTCTTTCATTTGTGGGCAAACTATTCCTTTGATACGATTAATATAAATTGTTCTGCTTCATGTGAGAAAGGAAGGAGAAAATATGAGAAAAATAATTTTAGCTTCAGGATCACCTCGGAGGAAGGAATTACTTGAGTTAGCTAGTGTGCCATTTGAAATCGTTGTAAGTGAAGTAGAGGAAACAATTGGTGCATATTCATCGCCTTCTGATATTGTAATGTCACTTGCCTTGCAAAAAGCATCAGCGGTGGCAGAAAATAATAGTGATCACATTGTGTTAGGTGCGGATACAATTGTTACATATGAGTCGCGTATTCTTGGTAAGCCTTCTAATGAGGATGAGGCGAAAGAGATGTTACAATTACTATCAGGGAAAACACATGAAGTGTATACAGGTGTTGCGATTATAGCAAAAGAAAAAACGGTTACTTTTTATGAGCGTACAGAAGTTACATTTTGGGAGTTAACAGAAGAGGAAATTGATACATACGTCGCGTCGAAAGAACCTCTTGATAAAGCCGGTAGTTATGGGATTCAAGGTAAAGGATCTATTTTCGTTCAAAATATTCAAGGGGACTACTATAGTGTAGTTGGCTTACCAATTGCACGTCTCGTTCGGGAATTAAAACAATTTGATATTGATGTAACCCATGCGTAAAATTGCATGGGGTTTTCTTTGAGAGAACAAATAAAGGGGTGGAGAGATGAACGGTATTCGTGATGTTGTAAGAGAAGAACAGCCACGGGAGCGTTTATTGTTAGAAGGTGCTGGAAGTTTATCAAATCGAGAGCTTCTCGCAGTGTTACTCAGAACAGGTTCTAAAGAAGAAACAGTTTTAAAGTTGTCAGATAAAATTTTACACCAATTTGATGGCTTACGTATGTTGAAAGATGCAACATTAGAAGAGCTAATTAGTATACATGGTATTGGGATTTCAAAGGCATCGCAACTTATGGCAGCCTTTGAACTAGGCAGAAGAATGGTACGTTTAGAATATCAAAATAGATATAGTATTCGAAGTCCAGAAGATTGTGCGAAATACATGATGGAAGAAATGCGTTTTTTACAACAAGAGCATTTTGTTTGTTTATATTTAAATACAAAAAATCAAGTTATACATAGGCAAACGATCTTTATTGGAAGCTTAAACACGTCAATTGTACACCCGAGGGAAGTTTTTAAAGAAGCCTTCCGTCGTGCAGCAGCCTCTATCATATGTCTTCATAACCATCCCTCAGGAGATCCCACGCCGAGCCGTGAAGATATTGAAGTAACCAAACGCTTAGTAGAATGCGGCCAGATTATCGGAATTGAAGTGCTTGATCATATTATAATAGGTGACCATAAATTCGTGAGTTTAAAGGAAAAAGGTCATATTTAAGACTATGCTTTTTACTTATTTTGTTTTATAATGTGATTTATGAGTTTTTTGTAGAAATTTATCTACAAAAAGGATAAAGATATAAAAAACGTACTGTTTTTATAATATAAATTAAGAAAAAATGAGTCCGTGAAAACAAGAAAGGAAGATAAATAATATGTTTGGATTTGGTGGATTTACTCGCGATCTTGGAATAGACTTAGGAACTGCGAACACGCTTGTATATGTAAAAGGAAAAGGTGTAGTTTTACGTGAACCTTCAGTAGTGGCGTTACAAACTGATACGAAACAAATCGTTGCTGTAGGTAGCGACGCAAAACAAATGATTGGTCGTACACCAGGGAACGTTGTGGCACTTCGCCCGATGAAAGACGGTGTAATTGCTGATTACGAAACAACTGCAACAATGATGAAATATTACATTCAACAAGCTCAAAAATCAAACGGTTTCTTCTCACGTAAGCCGTATGTAATGGTATGTGTACCATCTGGTATTACAGCTGTAGAAAGACGTGCAGTAATCGATGCGACTCGTCAAGCGGGTGCTCGTGATGCTTATCCTATCGAAGAGCCATTTGCAGCAGCAATTGGTGCAAACTTACCTGTTTGGGAACCAACTGGTAGTATGGTTGTTGATATCGGTGGTGGTACAACAGAAGTTGCAATTATTTCTCTAGGTGGTATTGTAACAAGCCAGTCAGTCCGTGTTGCTGGTGATGATATGGACGATTCAATCATTCAGTACATTAAGAAAAGCTATAACTTAATGATCGGTGAAAGAACAGCTGAAGCATTAAAATTAGAAATTGGTTCTGCAGGCGAGCCCGAAGGTATCGAGCCTATGGAAATTCGCGGTCGTGATTTAGTAAGTGGTTTACCAAAAACAGTACTAATTCAGCCAGAAGAAATTGCAGATGCATTAAAAGATACAGTAGATGCGATTGTAGAATCAGTTAAAAATACGTTAGAAAAAACTCCACCTGAATTAGCGGCTGATATTATGGACCGCGGTATCGTATTAACAGGTGGCGGGGCATTACTACGTAATTTAGATAAAGTAATTAGTGAAGAAACGAAAATGCCAGTTCTTGTTGCAGAAGATCCATTAGATTGCGTAGCAATTGGAACAGGTAAAGCATTAGACAATATCGATCTTTTCAAAACTGCTGCTCGATAATATTGCAAAATAAAAATCAGTGAAATTAAGAGGGTGTGAACGTGCCACAGTTTTTCTTAAACAAAAGATTAATTGTTTTGTTGGTTAGTATTATTCTTCTCGTGGCATTGATTGGAATCTCATTGAAAGAACGGAACAGTTTAACATGGCCAGAGCAGTTTGTTAAAGATACTGTCGGTGGTGTAGAACGTGTATTCCAAAAGCCAGCGAAATACGTAGCTGGATTCTTCGAAAATGTAGAGGATGTAAAGCGCACGTATGAAGAGAATAAAGAATTAAAAGCAAAATTAGATAATTATGCAGGTCTATCAGGGAAAGTAAAACAATTAGAAGATGATAACAAGAAGCTACAAGAGCTAACTGGTAAAAAAGAGTTAAATAGCGGGTATACTGAAATTCCAGCTACTGTTGTTTCTCGTAATCCAGATAAATGGTACGATTTAATTGGAATTGATAAAGGGGCACAGCAAGGAATTAAAAAAGATATGGCTGTAGTAACTTCACAAGGGTTAGTTGGAAGAGTGAAAAGTGTATCTCAGTTTACATCATCAGTAGAATTACTAAGTTCTATGAGCCGAACAAATCGCGTTTCTGCTATTGTACAAGGGCAAGAGAAAATCTTTGGATTGATTGAAGGTTATGACAAAGAAAAGCAATTACTTCTTTTCACAAAGATTGGCTCTGATGCACCGGTAGAGAAAGATCAACTAGTTGTAACATCTGGACTGGGTGATATTTTCCCGAAAGGTCTTGTAATTGGAAAAATCGTTGAAGTTCAGCCGGATGCATATGGCTTAACAAAAACAGCTTATGTAAAACCTGCCGCTGATTTAAATGACGTAGAGCATATTACGGTTGCTAAACGTGCAACACCTTCAGCGCCATTAGAATAGGAGGAGAAGAAGAGATGATGAAGATATTAAAAAGAGCAGCTCTTCCTCTTTTGCTCCTTTTTGTGTTTCTATTTGAAAATATGTTTGCTACTGTTGTTCCAACGGATGTGTTTTGGAAAGACAGCATAGCAGCACCGCATTTCTTTATAATCGTATTATGTTTTATTACAGTGTATTATAGTCCGGTCCAAGGGATTTATTACGGACTATTATTTGGCTTCTTATTTGATACCGTATACACAGAACTTGTCGGGATATATATTTTTGCTTATCCGATTTTAGCTTATTTAGTATATAGTGTGATGAAAGTACTACAATTGAATTTATTTATTGTTGTTTCTATCATATTAGCTAGTGTTGTAGCACTAGAGTATTATGTGTATGGATTCTTAACTTTATTAGGACGTACTCATATGCCAGCGTATGTCTTTTTCACAGATCGTCTCCTTTCTACTTTATTGTTAAATGCTATTTTCTTATTGATAGTTTGTTTCCCACTGAGACGATATATAGTGCGTCTTTCAAAAGCGATGGAAGAAAAAGAAAAAAGGATTTTCTAATTTTATGTCGAATTGAATCGGTGGGGTGAACTTTAGTGGAAGAAAAAAAGCAACAAAATGTAACGATAAAAGGGACAAAAGATGGGATAACGCTTCATTTAGATGATTGTTGTTCATTCTCAGAATTATTGGTGGAATTAGACGGAAAACTTTCTACACATTACTACGATGGTGATGGACGCTCTCTAATTGAAGTGCATGTGAAAGTAGGAAATCGTTATTTAACAGAAGTCCAACAAGAAGAGATTCGTACGTTAATTCGTAATAAAAAGAATCTTGTTGTGGATTCAATTGAAAGTGATGTTATCACTAAAGCAGAAGCAATAGCTTGGAAAGAAGAAACAGAAATTGTCCCTATTTCCAAAATTGTTCGCTCTGGACAAGTTTTACATGTAAAAGGAAATTTGTTGTTAATTGGAGATGTTAATCCAGGCGGAACGGTTATCGCTGGGGGGAATATTTTTGTCGTAGGATCATTAAGAGGAATTGCACATGCTGGGTATTATGGGGATTCGGATGCTGTAATCGCTGCATCTGTTATGAACCCGATGCAACTTCGAATTAGTGATGTGGCAATGCGGGCTCCGGAAGAGAAAGAAGACGGAGCGGAGGCGGCAGAATGTGCGTATATTAATGAGAACAATCACATTGTTGTCGATCGCCTGCAACTTCTCACTCATCTTAGACCTAATTTAACAAAGTTAGAAAGGGGAATTGTATAGCTGTGGGAGAGGCAATAGTAATTACATCTGGAAAAGGCGGAGTAGGTAAAACTACTACATCTGCGAACATTGGTACGGCCCTAGCGTTATCTGGAAAGAAAGTGTGCTTAATTGACACAGATATCGGTCTTCGAAATTTAGACGTAGTAATGGGGCTGGAAAATCGTATTGTATTTGATCTTGTTGATGTCGTTGAAGGGCGTTGCCGTTTACCTCAGGCTCTTATTAAAGACAAACGTTTTGATGATCTTTATTTATTACCTGCAGCACAAACGAGTGATAAATCAGCGGTAACACCTGAACAAATGGATGAATTAATACAAGTATTACGTCAAGATTATGATTACATATTAATCGATTGTCCTGCGGGGATTGAGCAGGGATTTAAAAATGCGGTAGCTGGTGCGGATAAAGCAATCGTTGTTACGACTCCAGAAGTATCCTCAATGCGCGATGCGGATCGTATTATTGGGCTTTTAGAAAAAGAGGATATTGAACCACCGAAACTTGTTATTAACCGTGTACGTAGTCATATGCTTCATGAACAGGATATGTTAGATGTTGATGAAATTGTACGTACATTGTCAATCGAGCTTCTTGGTGTTGTCGAAGATGACGATGAAGTTATTCGAGCTACAAATACAGGTGAACCTGTGGCGTTGCAACCAAGCGGAAAAGCAGCGTTGGCTTATCGTAATATTGCAAGACGCTTGTTAGGTGAGAATGTACCATTACAAGCATTTGAACAAGAAAAGGTATCGGTATTTGCAAAGGTGAAAAACTTCTTTGGAATCCGTTAAGAGCACTTCGCACATATGCGAGGTGCTTTCTTTTTTCTTCACACGAATATCTTTCTTTCTTAGCTCATACATATGTACAAACTGTATACAACTGTTTCTAATGAAATTAGCTTAACGAAAGAAAGGAGACAGTATGAAGAATAGACGCGTAGAAGAAATTAAAAAGCGGATTGCAAAAAGGAAGGCCGAGCAAGAAAGGATGGAGGAAGAGCAGTATTTTAACGGAGGGAATTTTGATAGTGAAGCGGTATTTATTGAAGATGGAGAAAAGGAAATGCATCCTTTATTTCGAAAGGAAGTCTTTTTCTTCAAAGTTTTATTATCAGCAATATTAGTTCTTTCGGTTGCTATTTTATATAAGAATGCTCCTTCTTCATTCAATGGAGCTAAAGCTGTTACAGAAAAAGTGATGAAAGAGGAATTTCAGTTTGCTACTGTAGCGAAATGGTACGAAAAGCAATTTGGAAAACCGCTCGTATTCTATTCGCCGAACGAGAAAAAAGAAGGAAGTATTCAGCAAAAAGATTATGCAATTCCTGCTTCTGGAAAGGTAATGCAAGGGTTTCAAAAAAATGGCCAAGGTGTATTTGTCCAAACAGCTACAAATGCAAAAGTGGAGTCAGTAAATGAAGGGTTAGTTGTTTTTGCAGGCAAGAAAGAGGAACTTGGAAATACAGTTCAAATTCAACATGCAGATGGTACGGAGTCATGGTATGCAAACTTAAACGATATGTCAGTGAAATTATATGATTACGTTTCAAAGAAACAAAAAATTGGAACGGTAAGTAATGATACAAATGATAAAAATGGAAAGTTTTATTTCGCGATAAAAAAGAATGAAAAATTTATTGATCCGATCCAGGTGATATCATTTGATTAAATATAGGGACGTTTTAACGAAAATTTCCGTGCATCCATTATTTTGGGTTATTATTGTCATTGGTATTTTTACTGCGCGTTTTAAAGAGTTACTACTGTTATTTTGTATTGTTCTTATTCATGAATTTGGGCATGCTTTTGCAGCAGCACACTATAATTGGCGTATAAAAAGAATTCAGCTTTTGCCGTTTGGTGGCGTTGCCGAGCTTGAGGAACATGGTAATAAGTCATTGAAAGAGGAACTTGTTGTCGTAATTGCAGGACCGATTCAACATGTTTGGATGATGCTGGTAGGTTACATGTTGTTCGAAGCCGGTTGGCTGAATACAGATTTATATTATTTCTTTATGTGGAATAATATAATTATTTTAGCATTTAATTTACTCCCTATTTGGCCGTTAGATGGCGGGAAAGTATTGTTTAATGTATTATCATATCGTTTCCCTTATTTACAAGCACATGAAAAGATGATGCAATTGTCATGTGTTTTTTTTGGTGTAATATTAGGATGGCAGTTACTCTGGAATAGTAACAATATTATGATGTGGGTACTACTCATATTTTTAGCAGTGTCATTATATCAAGAGTGGAAACAAAGACGGTATGCATTTATGCGTTTTTTATTAGAACGTTATTATGGAAACAAAAGAGGAATCGAAAAGATTGCACCTATTGAAGTGCAAACGGAAGATCGTTTATATACGATCTTCACAAAATTTCGTAGAGGATATAAGCATTCTATTATCGTCCGTGGAAAATATAAAGAGCATTACACATTGGATGAAAATGAATTGCTCTATGCATATTTTACTGAAAAACGAACAACTTCATCAGTTGAAGAATTAATCGGTTAGTGTTGACGATAGCACTAACCTTTTATTATTGTAAAAGCAAAGAAGATTATAAAGTGAGGAAATAATTTTGAAAACGTTATATGTGAATTACGCTGGTTCGGAAAAGCGGGTTGCAATTGAAGAGAAGAAAAAAATTGTTGAGTTTTTATGGAAACGTAATGAAGAGCAAGAGATTGTTGGGCATATTTATGTTGGACGTGTCGTAAGAACAATTGCTGGAATGAATGCAGCTTTTGTAAACATCGGTTTAGAAAAACATGCTTACCTTTCATACGATGATGTACCATCTTCTTATCGTATACATGAAGGGCAAGCGATACTCGTACAAGTTGTAAAAGAGGCAATTGATACGAAAGGGCCTAAATTGACAGCGAATATAGAATTTACCGGGAAATATGTCGTTTATATGCCGTTTGATGAGATGCGCGCTGTTTCTCGAAAAATAAAAAATAATAAAAGAAGACAACAGTTACTCCAAATTGAAATAGAGGGAACGGGGGGATACATTTTCCGTTCTGCTTCTGAAAAAGGAGCAATTGAAGAAATACAAGCTGAAATGCAAGAGTTACAACAGTTGTATGAAGAGTTAAAAAGAAAAGAGGGCCAAGGAAAGGCGCCGTTATTACTTCATCGACCGGCGACCTTTTTAGATCGTGTATTTCAAGAGAACCCAATTGAAACCATTGAAAAAGTAGTTGTAGATACAAGAAGTATAGTAAAAGAATTAGAAGACAAAATTGGAAAAGAAAAAGTATCTTTTTATAATGAAAAGTCTTCGATGTTTAACCATTTTGGAATAGAGCGTGAAATTGAGAAAGCACTTCAAAAAATTGTTTGGCTTTCAAATGGTGCTTATTTAATTGTAGAACAAATGGAGACGATGACTGTAATTGATGTGAATACGGGCAAGTTTACGGGAAAACAAAATTTACAAGATACAGTACTTCGCACAAATGAGATGGCAGCTGAAGAAATTGCACGCCAATTAAGACTTCGTGATATTGGTGGTATGATATTAATTGATTTTATTAATATGAAAAAAAGAGAAGATAAAGAAAAGGTAAGAGAATGTCTCATAGCTGCTATGCAAGATGACCGCACATATACAAGGGTGCTCGGCTTTACGGAGCTAGGGATTTTGGAAATGACACGTAAACGTAAAAAGCATTCTTTACGGGACGTATTATTAAAAGAGTGTGTACCTTGCAAAGCGACGGGTTATGTGATGTCGCATGAAACAATTGCGTATGAGTTAGAGAGAGAACTAATCACATATGGCAATATAGAAGATGAAGCGGTATTAATCGCTGCGCCTAAAGAACTGCAAAAACAGTTTTTGCAAAAAGAATTACAAAAAAATATTCCATTTGAAATTTATTTCAAAGATGATAATATCGAAAAGTATGCTATCGTTCGTTTTGGAAGTAAAAAAGAAATTGTAGAGCGGAAAAAATAGTTAGCAGAACATTTATTGACAACCGTCTATGATTCATGATAACATCTTTATGTTATAGTTTATAGCACCTAAACGGCTATATGCTACAACCGCACAAGACAGGTTCCCTAAAGGCATTTATGTCTACCTCGTTTTTGGCGAGTCTTAGTAATTAAGAGGAGGTGCAAGTATGTACGCAATTATCGAAACAGGTGGAAAACAAATTAAAGTTGAAGCTGGTCAAGCAATCTACATTGAAAAATTAGATGTTGAAGCTGGTGAAACTGTTACTTTTGACAAAGTTCTTTTCGTTGGTGGCGAAAACGTTAAAGTTGGTAGCCCAGTTGTAGAAGGTGCAACAGTTACTGCGAAAGTTGAAAAACAAGGTCGCGCTAAGAAAATTATCGTTTTCAAATACAAAGCGAAAAAGAACAATCGTAAGAAACAAGGTCATCGTCAACCTTACACTAAGCTAGTTGTTGAAGCTATCAACGCTTAATTCTGGTTAACATGATTAAAATTACGATAAGTCGCACGAAATTAGGAAGTATCCAATCATTTAAAATGACTGGACATGCCGATTATGCGCCACATGGACAAGACCTTGTCTGTGCTGGAACTACAGCGGTTGTGTTTGGTTCTATAAATGCAGTGGAAGAACTTTGTAATGTGCAAGCAACTATTGAACTCGGAAGTGATGGCGGATTCTTAACGTATGAATTGCCTAATGATTTAGACGTTCATACAGCAGAAAAAGCACAAACGCTTTTAGAAGGATTAGTTGTTTCGCTTAAGACGATCGAACTTGATTACGGAAAGTATATCCGTTTAATAGAAAAAGTGCAGGAGGTGTAACGTATGTTAAGATTAGATCTTCAGTTTTTCGCATCTAAGAAAGGTGTAGGTAGTACAAAGAACGGTCGTGACTCTCAGTCAAAACGTCTTGGTGCTAAACGCGCAGATGGTCAAACGGTTACAGGTGGTTCAATTCTTTACCGTCAACGCGGTACAAAAATTTATCCAGGTGTTAACGTTGGTCGTGGTGGCGATGACACTTTATACGCGAAAGTTGACGGCGTAGTACGCTTTGAGCGTCTTGGTCGTGACCGCAAACAAGTGAGCGTATATCCTGTTGCTCAAGAAGCATAAGAACTCACGGAAAACTCTAACCTGAGTGCAGGTTAGAGTTTTTCTATATTAAGGGGTATCTAAATGAATGAAAAATGGACAATTATAGATGCATTGCGCCATTCAAGACATGATTGGCTCAATCGTATGCAGATGGTGAAAGGAAACCTTTCCCTTGGAAAAGTGGAAGAAATTCATAGTCTCATCGATCGTTTTGTCCAAGAAGCGAGACAAGAATCCAATCTGATGGGGCTATCAATGCCTTTATTTTCAGAGTGGATTTTAACATATAATTGGAAACAGCAGCCGTGCTTATTGGAGTACGAAGTATTAGGGAAATTACATAACTTATCTCACTTAGATGAGACTGTATGTACATGGACGAATCAATTTTTCTCGATGCTTCAGCATAGTTTAGACGTATATGTTGAAAATTATGTTTGTATCACAATTGAATGTGACGCGGATAATGCTCGTTTCTTTTTTGATTTTCGTGGTAAGCTAACGAGTGTAGAAGAACTACAGAATTGGCTTGCGATCCAAAACAATAAATGGTATTCCATTTCTTATACAGTGCGAGACGAAGAAGTCTCAGTTATATTACAACCAATTGAAAAAAGTGTGGTGAAATAATGTTTGTAGATCAGGTCAAGATATATGTAAAAGGCGGCGACGGTGGTAATGGTATGGTTGCGTATCGTCGTGAGAAGTATGTACCAAAAGGTGGCCCAGCAGGTGGCGACGGTGGTAAAGGTGCAGATGTTGTTTTCGTAGTTGAGGAAGGCTTACGTACATTAATGGACTTCCGCTACCAACGTCATTTCAAAGCTGATCGCGGTCAGCACGGAATGAGTAAAGGTCAGCACGGACGTAAGTCTGAAGATTTACTTGTAAAGGTTCCGCCAGGAACAGTAGTAAAAGATGAAAAAACTGGTCAAATTCTTGCCGATTTAGTAACGCATGGACAAACTGCTGTAATTGCAAAAGGTGGCCGCGGTGGCCGTGGTAACTCACGTTTTGCAACAGCTACGAACCCAGCGCCAGAAATCGCTGAGAACGGGGAACCAGGTCAAGAGCGTGATGTTATTCTAGAACTTAAAGTACTAGCAGACGTTGGACTTGTTGGATTCCCAAGTGTAGGTAAATCTACATTATTATCTGTTGTATCATCAGCGCGTCCGAAAATTGCAGAGTATCATTTCACAACAATCGTTCCAAATCTTGGTGTTGTTGAAACGGGTGATAACCGCAGCTTCGTTATGGCTGACCTTCCAGGACTAATTGAAGGCGCACATGCTGGCGTCGGACTTGGACACCAATTCTTACGTCATATTGAGCGTACACGTGTAATCGTGCATGTTATTGATATGTCTGGTTTAGAAGGCCGTGATCCATATGAAGATTACGTAACGATTAATAATGAATTAAAAGAATACAATCTTCGCTTAACTGAGCGTCCACAAGTTGTTGTTGCAAACAAAATGGATATGCCAGATGCAGAAGAAAACTTACAAGCATTTAAAGAGAAAGTGGGAGACGAAGTAAAAATCTTCCCAATCTCAGCTGTAACAAGACAAGGTGTTCGTGACTTACTGTTTGAAGTAGCGAACTTAATAGAAACAACACCAGAATTCCCAATACATGAAGTTGCGGATGAGTCTGATACAAGTGTAATGTACAAATTTGATACTGAAGGTGTTAAATTTGAAATTACACGTGAAAGTGATGGCACGTTTGTTATCTCTGGTTACGATATTGAGAAGACATTCAAAATGACAGACTTCTCACGTGATGAATCTATACGTCGTTTCGCTCGTCAAATGCGCGGAATGGGTATTGATGAAGCGCTTCGTGCACGTGGTGCGAAAGACGGAGATATTGTAAAAATTCTTGAATATGAATTTGAATTTATCGATTAAGACTGCCGAAATACGGCAGTCTTTTTTTATATCGTAAA
>NZ_JBNLYE010000037.1:0-26151 GCF_050172095.1 Bacillus sp. GMs2/2 | reverse complement strand
GCCTGAATTATTAGTTGGTATTTTATTTATAGTCATCGGTAACTATTTACCACAATGTAAACCAAATTACTTTGTAGGTATAAAAACACCGTGGACATTAAGTAACGAGGAAGTATGGAGAAAGACACACCGTTTTAGCGGAAAGGTGTTTGTTATATTAGGAATTATTATGATTCTAAGTGTTTTTGTACCAGTAACGTGGAAATCTTTCGTAATGGTTGGAATTATTACCGGTGCAGTAGGATTAACAATGGGATATTCATATATTGCTTATAAAAAAGAAATAGGGGCCTAATAAAAAATTATGGGGGAGAGAGGATGAAAAGACACGTATTACCATGGAGTTTAATTATTGGTATTGCAATTGGATGGTATATTGTATGGCCATATTTACCAGAACAAATTCCACGCCATTATAATGCAGCAGGAGTAGTAGATGGATATTTTTCTAAAGTAGAAGCAAGTTCTGTTTCAATAGGAAGCATGATGTTGCTGTATTTGATATGGCTAGCTCTTGGGTATATTGACGTAACGAAAGATAAGTATAAACAGCATGCTAAAGTCCTTTCCGCAATCCGTTATGCTATTCTTTTGATAGGATTCGGCTGTAACTTATTTGCGCTATTAGCAGCGTCTAATTATATTGCATCGGGCTCAATTGCATTTAATTTTGGACTTGGAACATTGTTTCTTGTACTAGGTAATTACATGCAACAAACGAAGCCAAACGGGTTAGTAGGCATTCGAATGGACTGGACATTAGAAAATCCTGTAGTTTGGAGGAAAACACATAGATTTGCTTCGAGGGTATTTGTAATAGGTTCACTTTGTATATATGCCGGGGCTTTGCTTCCAGATCCATTTAATATTTTTATAGGGATTGGAATCATATTAATATGCATTATCGTATCAACAATAAAGTCATATAGTATTTATAAAGAAGAGTTGAAAATGTAAATGTAAATGTAAATAAAGCTGCTTTTCCTTTTAGGGAAGAGCAGCTTTGTTTTTAGGTTATTCGAATTACTATATTTAATAAGTTATATTCAAATTTTTAATTAACCAAGGCTTTATCAATGACAGAACTGTTATAGGTTGCATAGCTTTAGTGTGATCCATATCATTTCCTCTTAAGATTTCTATATCCCATCCAAGATGTTCTAACTTTTGTTTGTTTTTTTGAAGTATACCAATAATATCAACTACTACATTGCCAAAGTTTTCACCGTAAACAATAGTGTCTTTTTCCCCAGAAAACGCTAATCTCGGAATGATTAGTTTATTTTGGATGTCTTGATCACCAAACTCCATCAAATTCTCGTACATTGTAACAAACTGTTTAGTTTGACTCATGTCGATCTTTATCTGTATGTTATCCCAATCAATTTTTTCAGGATTAATATGTGCTTGATCAATAACAGGAGAATTGTGATTATTCATAGCTTGCTCGTATGTTTTATTTGTTACTACCATCATTTCTTTATATGGACCATCTATTGGTGGAAACCCGCCCATGATTATACTGTCTAATCTATCCGTTCGAATGGCTAATTGTAATCCAGCTAAAGCTAACCAAGAGTAACCATAATAACTAAACTTATTAATATTCATTTCGTCAGCAATTGTTAATAGGTCTTTTACTATATTTTCAGGTGTGAGATTCTCTGGATTTGGATGTTGCAAACGATGGCCTTCGTAGTCAAAATATAAAATCTGAAACTTATCTATTAGTCCATCAATAAAATGTTTTCCAAATTCAGGATCTACTCCCCACAACTTTAAAGTTTCAGCATCTTGCCCATATACAGATTCTTTAGCAACTGGGAGCATGATTGTTCTAAATTTTGGATTTCCAACCAAACCAACCTTTAATACTGATTCGTCCGTAAGTTTTATGATTTTCTCCATTTCTATCACTCCTAAATTGTTTATACTAAAATCATATAACATTCATGCAATCTTCCGGATTTATGATTTTTTTCTCGTATATATAAGGATTTTATTTGAAATATGTTAATGTAGCACTTTAAGGTTTTACTTTAAAAAGGAGTTAATAAATGAAGACATATAGTCCTAAACAAATTGCGAATGTCTTAAATGTTAGCACAACAACTTTGAGAAGATATGAAGAACAAAATCTCATTCCTGTTGTGCCAAGAACGGAAAGTAATCACCGGTTTTATACATCGATACACTTTCAAGCATTTATTACCATTAGAGCATTATTAAAAGGATATGATATACCTATTGTTTATAAAGTTATGAGGATGATTAAAAACGTAAAGTTTGAAGAAGCACTTTGGTTAATTAATGAACAGCAATTCAATATTCAGGTGGAGAAAAAACGAGTAGAAGAAATACTAAACATGATTCAAAATGCTGATTTTACTAAATATAAAAATGTAGAGTTGAATGAACGCATGAGCATTGGAGAGGCTGCAAACATAGCAGGCGTAAATACTTCGGCTATCCGTCATTGGGAACATGAAGGTTTAGTCCACTCAGAAAGAAATAAAGAAAACGGTTATAGAATGTTTCCAATATCTGAACTGCGTAAAATACTGGTTATAAGCAGTTTGAGAAAAACCGTGTATTATATAGAAAATATGAAAAGCTTGCTAGATGATTTAGAAACATTACACTATGGAAAAATTGAACGTTCCTTTCAGTTGGCTTTAGAAAACTTGAACAATCAACTATTACTCCAATTTAAAGGAATCGAAGAACTGATGAAATATATACACTTTTACGAGTAAGCAAATATGTAAAAAGAGCTAGGCACAATGCTTAGCTCTTTTCCTTTTGTTATCACTTCTTCAAAACCGGTATCCAAATTTCACTTTTAAAGTTTGGAGAAGATATATCTTTCTGTTCATTCCACAATATCTCCGGTCCTTCCGCTAGTTCATAGTTCGAAGAAGGGAACCATTCAGAATAAATACGTCCCCATACATTTTGTAATGCATCAGGAAATGGTCCGACAGCTTCGAATATAGCCCATGTTGAAGCAGCAACTTCAAGTTGCGCGAATTGCTCTGGGCAATCTTTCGTTGTGGCTACTCCAATGTAGTGATCGAGTTCCCCCTTTTCCTCCATTCTTCCTTCAGAAAAGTTAGTAGAAGCACTAATGATTCCAGTAGGTTCAATGTTTGAAAGGGACTTTAATGTTTGAATAGAATCTGGGTTTAAACTTTTCCACATAGAAGCAATTTCTTCATTTACACCGTTAAAAACGATTGGTACTCGTTTTGTAATACCTATAATTCGAAATGGCTCTTTTTCTTCAATTCGATAGTTCATTTCATTTCCTCCTTGAATGGATAATTGGAAGGTCATTGGTGAATAAGCCTTCAAAGAATGGCTACTATTTCGTGCCTCTGAAGGTGTTATACCGTGCAAGTTTTGAAATGCACGGGCGAATGAATCTGGTGAGTTGTAGCCATATTTTATAGCGACATCAATGACTTTTGCATCGCTATTTTTTAGTTCAAAGGCAGCGAGAGTAAGACGTCTACAGCGAATATAATCAGATAGTGATATACCTGCTAAAAACGAAAACATTCTTTTAAAGTGATACTCAGAACAGAGAGCTAGCCTCGCAACTTCTTTAAAATCAATTTCATTCGTAAGGTTATCTTCAATATAGCGCATTGCAGTATTCATATTTTTAAGTGAATCCATATTATGACCTCCTCTGTACATAGAATAGCAGGAACGAAATAGCTCCATCCGACATTTCGTGCACAACTTTGTAGGGGACATTTTTAACCTTACAAAATTGTAATGTTCCTGTAAGGAGAATGAATGGATGGTATGATATCCCAATGTTATAGTAACAAAGTACTTTTGTTCAGTAGGTTAAATTTTTATATCTTTACTTATGCGTCTTACATAACTGTCATGTTTGTGTAAGAAACATCGATAGTGGCAAGAGTAGAGAGTGTATATAGTTGAAAATAGAGAATAGAAGAAATGAGGGATGTCGAGATGAAAACAGTGTTAGAAGCAAAAAATATTGAAAAAGTGTACGACACGGGTGGGAATAAATTTGCAGCGTTAAAAGGTATTAACTTACAAGTAAAAGAAGGTGAGTTCGTTGGAATTATGGGACCTTCTGGTTCTGGTAAGACGACTTTACTAAATGTTCTTTCTACAATTGATAATGCGACGAACGGTGAAATTTTAATTGATGGAAAAGATATTGTAAAGATGAATGATGATAAGTTAGCGTTATTCCGCCGTGATCATTTAGGTTTCATTTTCCAAGATTATAACTTATTAGATACGTTAACGGTGAAAGAGAATATCGCTTTACCACTTGCGTTATCAAAGGTGAAAGCGAGTGAGATTGATCGCCGCGTTCTTGAAATCTCAAAGAAATTCGGTATTGATCATATTTTAAGTCAGTTCCCATATCAAGTATCTGGTGGGCAGAAGCAGCGCTGTGCAGCATCGCGTGCAATTGTTACGAATCCAAGTATGATTTTCGGAGACGAGCCAACTGGAGCACTTGATTCTAAATCTGCAACAGATTTACTTGAAAGTATGAAGTCGTTAAATGAATATGATAACTCAACAATTTTAATGGTAACGCACGATGCATTTGCAGCAAGTTATTGTAAACGAGTTATTTTCATTAAAGATGGTGAGCTATATAAAGAATTACACCGCGGTGAATCGACGCGTAAACAGTTCTTCCAAAAAATTGTTGACGTAATGTCTTCTATTTCTGGAGGTATGGCTGATGACCTTATCTAGCATTGCCCTCCGCAACATACAGCGGAACTTTAAAGACTACTTTGTATATTTTGCATCTATGATTTTTAGTATCGTTATTTATTTTACATTTAAAGCACTGCAATATAATTCACAAATGGAAAAAGCAGCAGAAGCTTCAAAAAAAATTAGCGGAGCGTTCCAAGTTTCAAGTGTGATGCTTATCATTTTCGTAGCAGTGTTCATTATATATTCGAACGGATTCTTTACACGTAAACGTAAAAAAGAAGTTGGCTTATATTCGTTATTAGGTATTCGTAAAAGACAAATTGGTAAAATGCTCTTTTATGAAAATATGTTAATGGGATTAATGTCATTAGTAATTGGGATTGCGATCGGTAGTGTCCTTTCAAAATTATTCCTTGAGTTATTAGTAAATATGATGGGATTAAATTTAAACGTTCATTTTGAAGTACCGATGGCTGCCATTATTGATACAGCAATTATTTTCTTTGTGATTATTTTATATACATCACTTCAAGGATATCGTTTAATTTATCGCTTTAAGTTAATTGAACTTTTCCGTGCAGAACGTGAAGGAGAAGCAATGCCAAAAGGATCTGTCATTATGGCATTAATTTCAGTTTTCTTAATCGGTTCAGGTTATTTTTTAGCATTAATGTACATGAAAGCAGTTATGTATGCAGACTTTATGGTCGTTGCATTATATATTTTATTAGCGACAGTAGCAGGGACTTATTTACTGTTCATGTTCTTCACAGTATTTGTATTGAAACGTGCAAGAAATAATAAGTCAGCATTTTATAATGGTATGAATATGGTAACGACATCACAGTTACTATATCGTATTAAAGGAAATGCGAAATCACTGGCGACAATCGCTATTTTAAGTGCGGTAACATTAACAGCGGTTGGTACGTCAGTTACGATGTATTACAACACATTTACGCAATCAAAAGTTGCTGCGCCGTATAGTTATTCCTATGAGAAAAAAGATGCAGCATTAGATAAAAAAGTAAATGAAATACTTGCTGGAGAGAAGAATAATCACCCAGTCACATATGAATCAGAAGTTGAAATGATTCCTGTGAAGGGAACATTTAAAGGTGAAAGAGCTGATCAAGTTCTGAACACACACTATAATGTTACGAATCAGTACCAGCTTATTTCTCAATCAAGCTTTAATACACTTGTGAAACATTTAGATGTAGAACCTATAAATTTAAGTGCGAATGAAGCTTTCGTATATGATAGCTTATATATTGAGAAACTTGATTTTGGTCCTCTTTATACAGGAAATACAGCTGTATTCCCTGTTGGAAACGAGTCAAAAGAATTAAAAATTAAAGGTGTAAATAATAGAAGCCTTACAAATTTAAATGAACTATTTGTAATCGTTCCTGATAAAACATATGAGCAAGTGAAACAAGTAAACGAAACGCGTACTGTAAAAAATATTGATGTAAAAGGTGAGCGAAATAGTAAAGAGTTAACAGCAAAATTAGCAAGCATTATGCCAGCTGGAGAATCAGAAGTTTTAAAACCATTTAACGATTTCTATACAGGATTCCAAATGGGGCTTGAAACAACAGGCTTAATGATGTTTATTGGGTTATTCTTAGGATTAGTATTCCTATTAGCAACAGGCTCAATCATTTACTTTAAACAATTAACAGAAGCAAGTGCTGACCATGATCGTTATGTTGTTCTTCATAAAATTGGTGTAACGAAGCAAGAGATGAAGAGAGCTATCGCAAAACAAGTGAGCTTTATCTTTGCTATTCCATTAATTATTGGTATTTTACACAGTTTATTTGCACTAAAAGGTTTGTCAAATATATTACCATTTGAAATTATGATTCCGCTTCTCATTAGTATTGGAGTATACGGCGCGATTTATATTGGATATTACTTCTTAACGGTTCGTTCTTATTATAAGATCGTGAGTGCGAAGTAATAAGGGACAGCTATCGCTAGAGACGATAGCTGTTTTTTTATTCTTCATAAAATCTTAAGAAATCTCCTTAATTTTTGTTAAGAAATAATAGTTATACTTAGAAACAAGTTAGAAACTATTGAACGAATGAGGAGAGGTTTATATGCAACTCATAACATTCTTACATGAATTTATTAAACATCCGAAACATACTGGTGCAATTGCGCCAAGTTCAAAAATATTAGCAAAGAAAATGGTAGATGTAATTGATTTTAATAAAGCGAAATGCATTGTAGAGTTAGGTCCTGGTACAGGAGTCTTTACGAAAGAAATTATGAAGAGAAAGAAGAAGGAAACAATATTTCTTCTTATTGAAATTAATGAAGTGTTTTGCAAGGAGCTAAAGAGAAAATTTAAAGATGAGCAGAACGTCATTGTTGTACACGGTTCAGCCGAAAATATAAAAAAGTATATAGAAGATCTCAATATAGAATGCGTGGATTACGTTTTATCGGGATTACCTTTTACCTCTTTACCAGAAGAAGTTTCAAAGCGTATTTTAAACAATGTAATGGAAGGGATACATGAGAATGGTGAATTTATTACATTTCAATATTCACTTGTGAAAAAAGGATTTATACAGCACTTCTTTCCTGAAATTACGCTAGAGAAAGTGTGGCTCAATTTCCCACCAGCGTATGTCTTTAGCTGTAAAAAAGAGCTAAGGAGAGCATATGCATAATGGAATTACATGAATTATTATCTTATATTGAACAATACGGTTATTGGGCATTATTTTTCTGTTTATGGTTAGGTATTATTGGTATGCCAATTCCAGACGAAATGATCGTAATGAGTGGTGGCTTTGTATCTTCACTAGGGATATTAAGTGTCATTCCTGCATTTTTATTAACATATTTAGGTGTTGTATCTGGGCTTTCTTTAGGTTATATATTAGGGAAAATATTTGGTACGAAAGTACTTGATAAGCTAATGAAAAAGAAAAAGGCGAAATATCTTTTGAAATCTCAACAAATGGTAGAGAAGTATGGTCATTATGCGTTAGTCACAAGTTACTTTATACCAGTTGTAAGACATATCGTACCGTATTTAGTTGGAATGAATAACATGTCATTTAAGACGTATGCTTTGTATTCTTATACGACAGGATTTGTTTGGACACTCGTTTACTTTGTGCTCGGTGCTTTATTTGGAAAACATATTGAAAGTATTGTAGCAGTTGCGATAGAGTATGGTTTGTATTTTGGCGGAAGTATCGTATTGATTGTGAGTGTGTTTTATTTATATAGACAAAAAAGAAATACAGTGATGAGTAAATAAAGGAGGCGAAAGCCTCCTTTTATTATTAATATGGATTCATTTATTGAAGTGCAGATGCAAAGCCCTGTTACATTAAGAAAAAGTTAAGAAACCGTATGAGTTTTTATTAAGAAATACGCACTATACTTAGAAATGTCATAAATAAAAACATAATGAAAGGCGGAATATAGATGAAAAGATTTATTTTAGGATTATTACTTGTCATCATAGCAGGAGTGGCATATTTGTTAAATGGGAGTGCTGCAGTAGATTCCATGAATCCGTTTCTTAAATTAGAATATCGTTATGCGGTAATTGATAACGATGGAGAAGATTTAGGTGGAAATAAAGGCCGTGCATACACAGTGAACACATATGATAAGGACGGAAACAAAAAAGAGATAATAATTGATGGAGTGGATACATTGCAAAAAGGTTCATACTGGCATGTAATTACGAGAGGAAAGTCTGTGCACGATAAGGTACAAATAGAAGAAGAAATAATTCCTGATGGCGCGAAGGTGAAGTTAGGATTGTAAGTATAAACCCGGTTCTAGATGAGAGAATCGGGTTTGTTATTTTATGGTAAAATAATAAAGGGGAGGGCGAGAGGTATGCTACTCATTGTTAGCCTTATATTAATTGGGATTATGTGCAGTATGAGAATAGTATCCTTACATATGATAGAACGACAAAAGATAGAAGAACGATATGTATATTGTCCAAAATGTGATGCGAAAATTAGAAAAGGGAATTCTGCGCCTTTTTGTTCGAAATGTAATGTGATATTTTAACATTATTAAATCCAAAATCACTTTGTGTGGTTTTGGATTTTTCTTTTTAAGAAAATATTAAGAAACCCCATTACTATTTGTTAAGAAAATGTATCTATACTGAATTCTGTTGCTTAAAGAGAACATCACGAATTATAAAGGGAGGTACAGATAGATGAAAACAATGTTAGAAGCGAAAGGGATTTCGAAAATATATGATACGGGCGGCAATACGTTTGAAGCGTTGAAGGATATTCATTTACAGGTGAAAGAGGGAGAATTTGTTGGCATTATGGGACCGTCTGGTTCTGGTAAGACGACACTTTTGAATGTTCTTTCTACTATTGATACGGCTTCAAAAGGTGAGATTTTAATTGATGGAAAAGATATTGTGAAGATGAATGATGATGAATTGGCACTTTTTCGCCGTAATCATTTAGGATTTATTTTTCAAGATTATAACTTATTAGATACGTTAACAGTGCGAGAAAATATTGCATTGCCACTTGCTTTATCAAAGGTGAAGGCGAAAGAAGTAGAATCTCGCGTTGAGGAGATTGCAAAGAAGTTTGGGATAGATCATATTTTAAATCAGTATCCGTATGAAGCTTCAGGTGGACAAAAACAACGCTGCGCAGCATCAAGAGCGATTGTAACAAATCCAAGTATGATTTTTGGAGATGAGCCAACTGGTGCGCTTGATTCGAAGTCAGCGACGGATTTATTAGAAAGTATGAAGACATTAAATGAAAAAGATCTTGTAACAATTTTAATGGTAACGCATGATGCGTTTGCGGCAAGTTATTGTAAACGAGTTGTATTTATTAAAGACGGAAAGTTGTATAAAGAATTACATCGTAAAGAGATGACACATAAACAGTTCTTCCAGCAAATTATTGATATGATGTCTTCCATATCTGGAGGTGCTACAAATGAGCTTATCTAGCATTGCGCTTCGTAATATAAAACGAAATTTTAAAGATTATTTTATATACTTTGCTTCTATGATTTTTAGCATCGTCATTTATTTTACGTTTAAGGCGCTTCAATACAATTCACAAATAAGTGAAGCTGGAGATAACATCGGCCGAGGATTCCAGCTTGCGAGTGTAATGCTTATTATTTTCGTTGCAATATTTATTATATATTCGAATGATTTCTTTACACGAAAGCGTAAGAAAGAAATAGGTGTTTATTCTTTACTTGGTATTCGAAAAAAAGAAATAGGTAAAATGCTTTTTTATGAAAACATGTTAATGGGTTTATCATCGTTAGTAATCGGAATTGTAATAGGTAGTTTACTTTCAAAAGGATTCCTAAAGCTACTTGTAAATATGTTAGAGCTACATGTAAATGTTCATTTTGAATTGCCGATTGGAGCGGTTATAGATACAGCAGTTATTTTTTGTTTCATTATTTTATATACATCATTTAAAGGATACCGCGTTATTTATCAATTTAAGTTAATCGAGTTATTCCGTGCAGATAACGAAGGTGAAGTTATGCCAAAAGATTCTAAAATAATGGCTATCATTTCTTTATTATTAATTGGATCAGGTTATTTCTTGTCAGTAACGGCTATTAAAAATTCGAACAGTGAGAAATTTATGCCACTTGCACTTTACATTTTATTAGCAACAGTACTTGGAACGTATTTATTATTTAAGTTCTTTACTGTTTTTGCATTAAAAAGAGCGCGAAATAAAAAATCTTCATTTTATAATGGTATGAAAATGGTGACGACATCTCAATTACTATACCGCATTAAAGGAAATGCAAAATCGTTAGCGACAATTGCTGTATTAAGCGCAGTAACGTTAACAGCGGTTGGAACGTCTGTTACGATGTATTACAACACATATATGCAGGCGAAGAAATATCATCCAGTTAGTTATTCATATGAAAAGAAAGATATAGAATTGGATCGTAAAGTGAGTTTGATTTTAAAAGAAGGAAAGAATGAAGTCATTCATCAATATGAATTAGAGACGGTAAAAGTAGTAGGAGAATATGGTGATGGAACTTCATTACAATCAAGAACAACAGAACTTATCGCACAATCATCATTTAATAAAATTGCAAAATATTTAAATGAAGAAATTTTAGATTTAAAGAAGAACGAATTGTATGCATTTGATGGTACGTACAGTGAAGGTAAGAGAGATAGTGGTGTATATAAAAATCGAAAAGCTACATTCCAAATTGAAGAAGTAGCACCAGTACAAGTGAAAGATGTACAAGCAAAAAACATTACAAACTTATATGAGCTTCTAGTTGTTGTTCCAGACGAAGTATATGAGCAAGCAAAGAAGACAATTGGCTCTCATACTGTGAAAAATATTGATGTGAAAGACGAAAGAAATAGTAAAGTGTTAACGGAGAATTTAAAGAAAGTAATACCGGAAGAAGATGCAGAAGGAAAAAGACAGTTTGGTGATTTTTATACGATGTTCCGTGATGGTATTGAAATATCAGGTTTAATGATGTTTAGTGGTATGTTCTTAGGACTTGTATTTTTACTCGCAACAGGGTCTATTATTTACTTCAAACAATTAACAGAAGCACATGCAGATCGTGAGCGTTACATCGTTCTTCGAAAACTAGGTGTCACGAAAAAAGAAATGAAAAAAGCAATCGCAAAACAAATGAGATTTATCTTCTTCATTCCTTTAGTAGTTGGTATATTACACACTTTATTTGCGCTAAAAGGATTAGCGACAGTTATTCCGTATGAAATTGCAGTTCCGTTACTAATTAGTATCGGTGTGTATAGTGTTATTTATATTGGTTATTATTGCTTAACAGTTCGTTCTTATTTCAGGATTGTTAGTAAATGAAAATAAGGTATACAGTTTGTGAAAAAGCGAAAGAGAGCATAGTGAAAATTATGTTCTCTTTCGCTTTTTTTAGTTAAAATGAGGTGTGCATGAAAATGGTATTTAAATGGAGTGTTACATTTGGAAATTCTTATCATAGCAGGATGTTTATTAATTGGTATCACTTTAATCAGTTTCAGTAATTATCGATTTATAAAAGAATTAAAAGAAAAAAATTCAAAGAAAGAAAAATGGAAAGTAGTAGCTGGAAATTTGATAGAGTTATTTAGTGATCCATTGCACGGAGCACCGTTCTATTTTTTAACTGGGGGTCTCTTTTTTTTAATCGGGCTGTTATTTCTTTCTATGGGAATGGGATGGCTTGAAATTGATTAAGGCGTATTAACAAAGATGTTTCATAGTTGTATTGCGAAGAGGAGAGAGCAAATGCCGGTTATAAGAGATATACAATTGAGTTTTCTAAAAGTAAAAGAGCATACTAGAAGCACTGAGACATTACAGTTAGCATCTACAAGCAACTACGATGAAGATATCTCTTTTGGTAAAGAGACGAGCTGTATTACTTCTTTATATTGTCGACATATGCCAAAGTTAAGAATGGAGTATGAGAAAGGTATTTTGATTTATTGTGTGGATGATATTTCATTACTCGATGAGTGGGAGAAGAAATATCGAATTTTCCCTGAATATATGAATGCTTTTGTGGAATACGGGAGTGTGAGGGATTTTCCATATTTATCAGATAGAGAGAAAAAAGAATTAGCCCTTCAAATCGTTCATGCGGAAATGAAGCGTTTAGCTGTGAAATATGATTGGGATATAGAAGAGTTAGAAAAAGTGAAGAATAAGATACTAGAATTGAATTATAGAAACGAGTTCGTATATATAAAAAAGAGTAGTCCGAATAAAAAATACGTATGTAATATAACATGTCAGTATGAAGTGGCTTATGCTGACGTGTACTTAGAAATAAGAGAGTATAGAACGAGGCGGTTAATCAAAAAGGAAAAGCTTATTAGAGAAGAAGATATGTATAAGATGTTTGATCATGTTAGTAAAGTGGCTTGGAAGTTAAACCATAAAGTACTGCTGATGAACGATAAAGGAAAAACTGTATGGATGTTAACCTTCTTAGAGAAAGATATCCCAGCTAATTTAGTTTGGAAGATTGAAAGAATAGATTGAAAATAGATGAGAAGTGGAGTGCATATGATGGAGACACAAATCGTTATTGGAGTACCTGGTTTATGGAAAGATAGAACAGAATTAATACAAGAAGTTGTGAGTAAAAGTAACTATATATTAGCGGGAAATGTTATGCACCATAAGGAGAAAGAGATTGGCTTTGAAATTGATATATATGAACAAGAGAATCCATTTTATAATCCGTGTGGGGTATGGAAGTTAGAGAGTGCTTCGGCAAAGAAATCTATCTTTCAAAAATTGGGGAGTGTGCTAAAAGGATGGAAAAATACATAAAAGAACAGAGGAGTATATGTGATAAATATAAAGCGGAGTATGTAGAATCTCCGAATGACTTGAAATTAGGAATAGCGCAAAATGTGAAAGATGGTATCGCTCCGATTAATGGGTTACGAATGCCTATAGAAAACGGAACGACAGGTTGGTACATTTGGGCTGGTGAAGAAATGGGGACAGAAGAAGATTTCTTTCTTCCTTTATACGTTCAACATATTGATGAATGGGCACCTGAAATAAAGAAGTATTTAGGGTTACCACCTGGTTGGAGATTTTTAATTGCTGGAGATTACGAGGACGTGTGGTATGATCCGAATTTGTTTGATGAAGATTTAGAAGAGGATGCAGATGAATGGGAAGAAAACATGCTACAAGAGTATGGATGGTACATGCATAGCATATTAGCAGAAGATATTGATGGCATCCATGCTAATTATCATACGCATGGTCTAAGAGATAACTTTAATCATCAAGATTTACAAATAGCATTAAATATGGATCCTGAAGCCGCGCATAGTGTTTTTTGTACTATAATAGAAGAAATAAAGAGCGGAAAAAAGTTTGAACAAGGGATTGAGTATACGAATATTATTGAAGGATATCCTATTATTATGAAGTCTTTCGTAGAGATGGATCGAGAAGTTTTGAGGGTTTTATTACCTGATGAAAGAG
The DNA here is from genome assembly GCF_050172095.1 of Bacillus sp. GMs2/2. NCBI lineage: Bacteria > Bacillati > Bacillota > Bacilli > Caryophanales > Bacillaceae > Bacillus > Bacillus sp. GMs2/2. The sequence goes on along the minus strand of NZ_JBNLYE010000037.1, from coordinate 12,397 downwards.
GGATTCTTCCTACGAGGCCAGAGTGTGATGAATGTTATAAGACTCAATTGGATGATATTGAGGAGAGTTGATAAAAAAAGAGCTTGAAACTATTCAAGCTCTTTTTTTATCACTATTTATGTCCTAAAATATGCTCAATCTCATGCAAACTTAATTTACTTGCCTTAGCAATCGTTTCAAGTGGTATACCAAGATCATACATATTTTTAATCATTTGAATTTTTCCCTGCTGAACTCCTTCTTTTCGACCTTGTTCAATGCCCTGTTCAATGCCCTGTTCAATGCCCTGTTCAATGCCTTTTTCAATGCCTTTTTCAATGCCTTTTTTAATTCCTTGTTTCATCCCTTGTTCCATTCCTCTTTTTATTCCTTCTGTCTCTGCATGGGCGAATTTTGCTGCTTCATCCATTAAAACTTTCTCCCTTGCGTCATAGGCTTGTCGGAAAGATGAATCTTGACTCATACGTTCCCATTTATTTATCGCTTTTTGTAAAATAGGGTCTTGGTTCATAGCAATATCCTCCAATAGTTTAGTTAAGTGCTCATCCTCATTTGCTGAAAGCAATAAAAGCCAACGAACAAATGGATCTTTCCACGGATTTACTTTTTCTTCATGCCATTGTTCAGTTAACTTTGGAATTTCTATAATGTGGATTTCAATGTCGTCACTCAGGAGTTTTTGTTGTTGTGTATTCCATAATATGCTTGTTGTTTGGAAGGCTGGGTGTTCCGAAAACATTACGAAGTTTAGTAAGTTTATGGTGATGGTTTTGTGAAGTGCACTGTAGGGCATCCCTTTTTGTAGTTGAGATGTGTATAGTCTTCCCCAATAATATAAACTGCGTTTAACCATATCGTGATTATTATTGAGTTGTATTTCTACATTGACTTTTGTTCCTGTGTCTAATGTTGCTGAAATGTCTAAAATAGATAACTTATCCTCTTCATATTCCCTGTGTAAATGTGGATCTTCTAGTTGTAGAGAAGCAATGGACGACTCTAAAGACTCTTGTAACATAGCATTTAAAAATGCAATTAGAATATCTTCGCTACCATTCGTACCAAACAATTGTTTAAATGCAAAATCAATGCGTAAATTAACTAACTGTTGGTTGAACAAAGTTTGTCCTCTCCCTTATATGAAGGTGCTTCTTTCCTTCATTGTACATAAAAAGAACTAGAGTATGCAAACAAGCCATTCTTCTATTTTATTAGAGGATGTTTAGAGATTCCTATAATTGATTACCACGAAAATTTTATTTGGACTGTGTGGGTATCGCTTAGTAAAGAAAGTTATGATGAAGTATTAGAAGAGTGGGATGAAAGAGGCAGGGAAAATAGTGATCCTTATTTTGGATGGTTATCTGTAGAGATACCAGTTTATCCAGAAACATTAAATTTAAAAACAAATGTACATATAAGAGAAGTTGGAATGGCACCGTATGTTGAATTAGAGCCAACCGACCATCCTTTAGCAATTGAACAAAGAAATGGAATTACTTTAGACAGAGTTAAAGAAATAGAGGAAATGATTCAACGACATAACTAGATTAGAAGAGAAAAAACGAGTGCTAGCACTCGTTTTTGCTTTACACAACCGCAGGATTATAAATCATTGTAAAGTGTCCTGGTAATAATTCAATGTGACAAGGTGTATGAAGCGAACTTTCTCCATCTGTATCTACTTCTTTTTCTTCCTCTGTTTCGATATGAATGGATCTCGCTTTTACGTGGAAGATGTCATTTTCATTTGAGTCTTCAAATAGTTTCTTTCCGATGTAATCTTTAAATGCTTGAATACCTGTTGATTTGACTACGAAAATATCAAGTGTTCCGTCATCACATTTTACGTTTGGAATAAAGGATGGAATACCACCAAGATATTCACCGTTTCCAACCATAACTAGGACAGCTTCGTCTTCATATACTTGTCCATCGTAAGTGATTTTTACTGGGAATGTTTCAGCATTTTTGACAGTTCGAATTGTGCTTAAATAGTAACCGATTTTACCAAGCTTTGCTTTTTCTTCTGCATCTATATTGTTTGATACTTCAGATACGAGGCCAATTCCCCAGAAGTTTAAGAAATGTTGTCCATTTGCTTTTGCAACGTCAATTGGTTTTATGTGTTCTTTTGTAATAAGTTTTGCTGCTTCTGCAATGTTTTGCGGAACACCAAGTGTGCGAGAGAAGTCGTTGCAAGTTCCGCCTGGAATGATTGCAAGTGTAGGTCTATTTTCGAGAGGTGCTAAGCCATTTGTGCATTCAAATACTGTTCCATCACCACCAAAGACGATAATTAAATCTACTTTACTAGCAAACTCTTGGCAATATTTTGTTGCATCACCTTGTTTTTTCGTGTGAAGGATATGTAGATCAGGAAAAGCTGCGGCAAGAGGTGGTACGATTTTCGTTAAATTTGTATGTAAGTCACCTTGACCAGCTTTCGGATTTACGATGAGGAGTACTTTTTCAAATTTTGTCTTTGTCATATTTCATCTCTCCCTGTAGTTTGTAAATGGAAAGAAAGGAGCTGTTCCCATGTATTTTAGAACAGCTTCTCCCTATTAATTGGGTGCTAAGATTGTCAGTTATTGTCGGTAAATCGATATATTAAAAAAATCGCCGATATAATTTGAGTTACGGTCGATATATTTTGAAAATCGCCGATATACATTTTATGTACTATCGATTTTTTAAGTTATACGATTATTTCGTTACAACTGAAGCAATGAATGGTAAGTTACGATATTTTTCCGCACAGTCGATACCGTATCCAACGATGAATTCGTCTGGAATTTGGAAGCCAACATATTCAGCTGTTAAGTCTACTTTACGACGTTCTGGCTTATCAAGTAATGTACAGAACTTGAGTGCTTTTGGTTTATGCATAAAGAAGTGGTCTTTTAGGAAATGAAGTGTTAAACCAGAATCGATAATATCTTCTACAACAATTACGTTTTTCCCAGTAATGTTTACGTCGATATCTTTTAGTAGTTTCACTTTTCCTGTTGTTTCTGTTTGATTTCCGTAGCTAGATGCAGAAATAAAGTCAATTGTTACATCATTTTTGATGTGACGAATTAAATCAGCAGCAAATACGAATGAACCTTTTAATACTGCGATAACTACGATTTCTTCTCCTTCAAAGTCACGTTCGATTTGAAGTGCTAATTCTTTAACTTTTGCTTGTAATTGTTCTTCAGAAATTAAAGTGTCTTTTATTTCAATATTCATTGTAATCCTCCTACAGTGTAAAACTTATGAACATTTCGACTGTAAAGGATAGAATAGAAAAAGTCAAAGGAGATAGTAATTTTTTACAAAGATAACGACAAAATCATCTGATGATATGATATACTAAGTATATTAAGAAAACGCTTCCATAAAGGGTAAATATGATGAAGAAGAAACAGTACACAAGTGTAACATTTATAAAAGCATTACTTTTAACAATTGTTCTTGGCCTGTTGGCTTACGTAATTGATGTACCTGCGATTCGTATTTCATTAATTGGAATGACTTTAGTGTTAGGAGCAATTTCGCACGGTATGATGTCGCAGCTAAAAGAAGCTGGACTTGATGATATGAGAGATCATATAGATAAAAAGTAAGAAACCTTCATTATATAGAGTGAAGGTTTTTTTGTTTCTTACAAAAATGTAAGGTATTTGTAAGGCAAATCGATAGTTGCATAAGAGCATTTTGGATAAACTATGGGTGTAAGGTAAAAGGCAAGCATATTTTAGGTAAATTAAGTTTTAGGCACTCTATATGTGAAAAAGGAGTAGGAGGGCATGGAGAAACGTTGGACGACCTTTTCTTTTTTAGCGACTAGTAACACCGTAATGCTAGATGGAAAAATGGATTTTTTGCACTTGTTTGATCGTGAAGATGATCATTCTTCTTCTAAATTTACAATGAAATGGAATAAATGGAGCGAGAGTTGTAGGTTTGAAGAAGAGGCCCCTAACGAAGAGCAAAAGATTATTTTAACAAACCCTATTAAAGCGTGGGTTGTTCAACGTCGTAAGTGTAACGTCAAAAATCACTTCAAGAAAACTGAGCCGAGACAATTAGTTATCGCTCCGGCCCGTTCTACTTCCAAATCACGCGAAATTAACATGTAAATAATTGAGACACACACCCGAAAAAAACATCGTACATATTGCGATGTTTTTTTCTTTTTCTACAATGAAATCTTGAAATGAAATATATTTCATCTGCATCTTATATTTATATCTCTTGCTTATTCTAGTAATACATCCGATGCGAGTAGATGTGAATAAAATATAAGGAGAGAGTGAAAATGAAAAAGAAACTATTACCAATTTGTGCAATGGCACTTTTAACAGTAGGATATTCTTCAGTAGCGAGTGCGGATACTGGAACAGTAACAAAGGAAGAAGAAGCGCAAGTACAACAGGATAAAGCTAAAAAAGAAGAAGCAATCAAGGAACAGCAAAAAAGTGAAATAGAGAAAAAGCAAGCAGCACAAGTACAAGAAAAAAATGATATGGCTAAAAAAGAGGAAACAATAAAAGCTGAGAAAAAAAGTGAAGAAGAGAAAAAGAGAATAGCGCAAGAACAGTTAAAAAACGATATGGCTAAAAAAGAAGCAGCGATAAAAGCCGAGCAAAAGAATGAAGTAGCTAAAAAAGAAGAAGCAAAGCCAGTTGTACAAGGTGAAAAATTACCAAATACAGCATCAAATAATGTAGCAATGATGGGATTAAGTGCATGTCTTGTAGCGGTAGGTACATTATTTGGTTTGAATCGTCGCAATAAGATTAAAGCGTAAATAAAATATTTTCCTATAAAGAATGGGATAATTTCATATATTAAAAATGGTAGGTTACTCCTACCATTTTTGGCATGGAGGAATGAAGAATGAAGTTACTCAATTATATCGGTATCATATTGATGGCTATAGGGCTATTCATGGGATCCTATTATGCTGTGGAATGGTATAAAGGAAGAAGCTCTGCCGGGCAATTAACGGCAGAAGAAATAAAGAGCCTTAAAAATATACAAGATACTCAACTTTCTCATGAAACACCTGTAACTTCTCAAGTGCCTTCTTCTCAAACAGAACATAAAGAAGGAGAAAAGGTAGCGATGTTAAACATACCGAAAATAAAGAAGAAGTTTTCTATATATTGGGGAGCAGATGATACGACTTTGAAAAAAGGAGTGGGTATGTTCGTTAGTGATTTAACGACAACTCCATCTGGAGGGGGACATACTGTACTGAGTGGACATCGAGATACTGTATTTACAGATTTAGAAGAGTTGAAAGAAAAGGATACCCTTGTTTTAGAGTATGATAATAAAACGTACACATATGAAATTCAAAAGACATGGATTACTCATGCGGATGATCGTACTGTTATTATAAAAAAAGAAGAACCGATATTAACACTGACAACTTGTTACCCATTTGATTATATAGGGGATGCACCAGATAGATATATTATCGAGGCGAAGTTAACTGGCAGTTATTCAAAGTGAAATTATAGTTTCTGAAAGCGAGAGGGGGATATATAAGTGATGTCAAAAAACATTTTAATTGTTGAAGATGAAGACATATTACGTGAAATATTAAAAGATTATTTTTTAAGTGAACAATATGTAGTGTTTGAAGCGAGGGACGGGAAAGAGGCTTTAGTTGTATTTGAAGAAGAAGAGGTTGATTTAGTTATTTTAGATATTATGTTGCCAGAACTCGATGGATGGTCTGTTTGCCGAAGGATTAGGAAGACGTCCGAGGTGCCTATTATTATGCTGACGGCGCGCGTAGATGAAGATGATACGTTACTTGGTTTTGAACTTGGAGCAGATGACTATGTGACGAAGCCGTATAGTCCTCCAATTTTATTAGCAAGAGCGAAACGATTATTAGAAAGTAGAAAAGCATCGAAGAAACCTTTAGAGAACGAAGATGATACGTTATCGATTCATGGCATCCATGTCCATTTTCCGTCGCGTACTGTTACTGTTGATGAGGCAGATGTTAGTTTAACGCATACGGAGTTTGAAATATTGGTGTATTTCATGAAAAATCAAGGAATCGTTTTAACGCGAGAGCAACTCATTTCAAGAATTTGGGGATATGAATTTGCTGGCGATGATCGAACGGTGAATAGTCATATTCGTAATTTAAGAAATAAATTAGGAGAGAAAGCAAAGTACATTACAACTGTAGTACGAACTGGTTATAAATTTGAGGGGAATATATGAGAAAAGGAATTGTACTAAAATTATTTACTCTTACAACAGCATTATGTATGTTGATTTTAGCGACGATATTTATTGGACAAACGATATTTTTTAAACAATATTATGCGAATCGAAAAGTGGAAGATATTAAAGTAAATTTAAATTCCTTTGAGAAGAATTATTTAAACTACACAGGAAACGTAGAAGGAATTCAGAAACTTGAGCAAGACTTTTTAAGAGAAAATAATACGTGGATTACGACATTAGATAAGAACGGGAATTTAAAACACGCAGATGATTTTTATTTTGAAGTAACGATAGATCGTAGGCAACAAAAGAGCTTTGGACAACAAATATTCAAAATTCCCTTAGGTAATCTCGTCAATATAGAGGAAATTGATAATAAATTATCAGAGCAGTTTTTAGGACAAGAAATTTATTTTTCTGGAGTGAGAAAAGAAGATAGTTTTATTCCATTCTCTTTTTCTTTATCTAAGCAGAATTTAAGCGGATCTAATAAACCGTTAGAAAAAGCATTTCAGGAGAAAATAAAATTAGATGAGGAGAAAAAGAGAGCGGCTGGGGAGCAACTTGTTAAGGAAAAGAAACCAGCTGTTCAGGAAGAAGCTGCTCAGGAATTAGGCGTTTACATAGGAGGACGTGTTACAAAAGTACAGTTACCAGATATAAACGGTCCTGTGAATCCAATTTATAAAAATAGCATATTTTTAGATAATATTAAGGGTTTTCAAACCGATTTATTATTAAAAGAAAGCAATAAAATACGATATACAACACAAACAATGGACTATGAAAAAAATGATATTAAATATAAATTATTAATGAAACCAATAAAAGAAAAAGACGGATCAGTAACATATATTTATGCGATGGCTTCTTTACAGCCCGTAGATGAAGCTGTACAAATGGTGCAAGATTATTACATCTATATCATTGCATTTGTAGTCGTTCTTATTTTTTTAGCTTCGTTCTATTACTCAAAACAAATTGCCAAACCGTTATTAAAAATAAATGATACGACGAAGAAAATAGCACAATTAGATTTTACAGAAAAAATACCGATTACTTCAAAAGATGAAATTGGAGATTTATCGAAAAATATTAATGTGCTATCAAATAAGCTCCATTCACATATTGGACAGTTAGAAGAAGATATTGAAAAGGAAAGAAAGTTAGAAAATACACGGAAAGAATTCATTTCTGGTGTTTCGCATGAATTAAAAACACCGCTAAGTATTATGAAAAGCTGTATTTCCATTTTAAAAGACGGGGTAGCTGAGCATAAAAAAGAGTATTATTTTCAAGCGATGGAGAGAGAAGTAGACAAAATGGATACTTTAATTTTGGATATGCTTGAACTAGCTAAATTTGAATCTGGTACATATAAAATGAAAAAGTCTTCGTTTTATATTGATACAGTAATTGAAGATATATGTGAACATCTATCTGTGGAAATAGAGAAAAAAGAACTTCATGTTCATAAAAATATACATTCATTTGAAGTGATTGCAAATCAAGGCCGGATTGAACAAGTCATCGTTAACTTCATTACGAATGCCATACGTTATACACCAAATAAAGAAGATATTATTATTTCTGCAATAGATGAGAAGGATTGTATAAAAGTTTGTATTGAAAATAAAGGTACTCACATTGAAGAAGAACAATTAGATAAAATTTGGGATCGTTTTTATCGCGTGGATACAGCTCGTCAGCGTTCACAAGGTGGGACGGGACTTGGGCTTGCTATTTCTAAAAATATTTTAGAATTACACGATGCTGAATATGGAGTGAAAAATACAGAAGACGGTGTATTATTTTACTTTTACTTACCGAAAAAAGCGTAGATAATGCATGCTACGCTTTTTTTAATTTATTTTCATATTATCTTTACCTAATCTTTATTTTTAAGCGATATAATCTGGTTAGAAAATGAGGTTATGTAAGGAGTCGATGAACCGTGCATAGCAATTGGCTAAGTATAATGGTATTTATTTTCTTTTGCGCATTTATTGTATTTTTAATTAATATTACGATATGAAAAAAGAGCGCTCATTAAGCGCCCTTTTTTTGTGTATTCATTTGATAAGCACTGATGCTTTTGAATAAGCGTGGGGAAGTGAGGAATAAAAATATAAGTAAAACTGTACATAAAATAAAAGAACCAAGCATTGTACTTCCATTTACGATTAATGAATATAACACAGCTGATTGCCCTTTCGGCGCATATTGTCCCCAGAAAATAATACCGGCAATAAAGTGACAGAAATAGCGAGCAAAGCTACCGACAAATGTAGCAAGGATAATGTAAACAAGGATTTTCTTACCATGGTTTTGTTTTGCTGAAGGTTGTTCATTGCGACTACCTAAACTTGAATGTTCTTCACTATTTTCATTAGACGTTAAAAGTGCTTTTTGAATTGGACGATAGAATAAGCCAGCAAATCCGATAAAAGCAAAGGCAATGAAGTACTCAATGAATGCTTGAACAGGTGTTAAAATGTAAGCATCCCCCACGACTATTTGTAATAGTCCCCAAACTAAACCACCTAAGAAAGCTGATTTAAAGCCCCAGCGGTAAGCAATAATAAAAATAGGAATCATAGCGAATGAGATAGAACCGCCTGTTGGAAGTTTAAGTGATAATGGTAAAATATCGATAATCATGGCGAAGGCTGCAAGAATAGCAGATTCGATCATCGCTTGTAAATTAGTGTTACGCATGTTGTCTCCCCCTAAATCCAAGTTGTACAAAAAAGAATAGATATCATAGGAGGATACGAAATACGTAAATAAAAATGAGGTATGTATTTCGGACGTTTGCACAATCCCTGCGTTAGCATTAACTAACAGGTTCGAAGGGTCGGAACGAAGTGTTCCCTCTCAGCGGCATGGCTCCCCCAGTGATAACGAGATTCTTTATTTGCTATTGTTTATTGTAAGCGAAATGGATGAGAATGGCAAACGAATACAGTATGACAATAATTGAAATAGAATTGTAGCGAAATGTTAATAAATATGAAGCAAAAGGGTATAGTACAAGAGAAATTGGGTGTGGTATAATTTTTTTGAAAATAATTATCATTCTCTTCTGAGGGGGAAGGTTATGAGTTTAGTAGATATTAAAATTGGAGAGAAAGTGTTAGTAAAAAGTATTCAGTCTTTAGATCAGCTATTAAAGCGTAGACTAGCTGCTTTCGGTCTTGCTGAAGGAAGCGAACTTCGCCTGAAACAGAAAGCGATGTTTAAAGGTCCTTGTACATTGGAGTGTCGTGGACAGTTAATTAGTATTCGTCATTGTGACGCGAAAATGATAAAGGTGGAATTAGCGTGAATAAGGTAGCTTTGCTAGGGAATCCGAATACAGGGAAGACATCATTATTTAATGCACTTACTGGTTCTTATGAATATGTAGGAAACTGGAGCGGTGTAACAGTAGAAAAGAAGGTTGGTAAATTAAAAGATAGACAAGGAACATTAATTGATTTACCAGGTGTTTATGATTTAAATCCAGTTTCACGTGATGAAGGTGTTGTAACAAACTTTCTATTAACAGAAGAATTTAATCATATGTTAAATATCGTAGATTCCTCGCAGTTTGAAAGAAATATGCATTTAACGTTGCAGTTACTTGAATTTGGTAAGCCAGTCTCAATTGGTTTAAACATGGTTGATGTGGCGAAGCAAAGAGGAATTGTCATTAATGTAAAACGATTATCAGAACTATTAGGTGTAACAGTCGTTCCTGTTGTTGCAAGGAGTGGAAAAGGCTGTGAAGAACTGCTTACGACTCTTAAAGAAAATGACAAAAAAGAGAAAAAGCCATTCCTTATTTCATATGGTGTACAAATGGATGAAGGAATTGGAGAAGTAATTGCTCTTTTAGAGAGAGTGAATTACGAGCATCCGAGATGGTTAGCACTTCAATTTTTAAGCAATAACGAAGTAGTAGAAAAAGAAATGAAAGCATTACCAATTTATAAGGAACTCATAGCCATTCGATCTCGCTTAGAAGGAAAACTTGATTGTACGTTAGAAGAGCACATTTACAAAACTCGTGAAGCGTATATTGAAAAGTTAAAAACAAATGTTATGAAGCATGAGAAAGAAGGAAAAATTCCTTTTTCAGAAAAAATTGATAGATTAATTACACATAAAATTTTAGGACTTCCAATCTTTTTAGCAGTTATGTTTTTTATTTTTCAGGTTACGTTTACGTGGATTGGTACACCTTTATCTGATATGTTAGATGAGTTTTTTGGTGGCCAGCTTACGGATTGGGTGACGGCTGGACTTACAAGTATTGGAGCTTCTCATTTTATTCAAGCACTCGTTACAGAAGGTATTATTGCCGGTGTTGGTGCTGTATTAGTATTCGTACCACAAATCTTTGCACTATTCTTTTTCATTTCATTATTAGAAGACTCAGGGTATATGGCGCGAATTGCAGTTGTTATGGATAGAATTATGGAGTTTTTCGGCTTAAACGGAAAAGCTTTTATTCCGATGATTATCGGTTTTGGATGTAACGTTCCAGGTATTATGGCTGCGAGAACGATTGAACAGGAGAAAGAACGTTTACTTACCATTTTAGTAACACCATTTATGTCTTGTTCAGCACGATTACCTGTATATGCATTATTTGCGGGCGTATTCTTCCCGCATAGTCAGGCGACTGTTGTATTTTCTTTATATGTTGCAGGGATTGTTCTTGCGTTATTAGTTACAAAAATTATGTCTCTTACGATTTTGAAAGCGGAAAAGTCTATTTTCGTAATTGAATTACCTCCTTATCGTGTGCCACAAGCAAAAACGTTATGGCTGAGCACATGGGAGAAAGGAAAAGGATTTGTTCGTAAAGCTGGTACATTCATCTTCGGTGGTTCAGTTATCATTTGGTTATTAAACTATGCAGGTCCATCAGGATTTGGTGTTGATATGGGAGACAGTTACTTAGCGATGATTGGTGGATTTATCGCACCGCTATTTGCACCGCTCGGCTTTGGAACGTGGCAAGCTGCAGCATCCCTTTTAACAGGATTTTTAGCGAAGGAAGTTGTCGTTTCAACAATGGCAATTATTTATGCAGTTAAAGAAGATGTGCTTGGAAACGTAATGGGAGCACATTATACAGCATTATCAGCTTATGCATTTATGTTCTTTATTTTATTATACGTTCCATGTTTAGCGACGGTGGCTGTTATTAAACGTGAAACAGGATCAGCGAAATGGACGATTTTCTCAGTCGTTTACCCGCTTGTTGTTGCGTATGTATTAACGCTTATTATATACCAAGTTGGATCTTTACTAGGATTCTAAAAGGAGATGTATAATGATGGTCAATATTATAATTGGAGCTATCATTTTTGGTTATGCAGCATACACGTTAGTTAATTTTGTAAAGAGAAGTAAAAAAGGAAAATGCGCAGCATGTTCTTTAAGTAAGTCATGTCAGTCGAAAACTTGTAGTCCAGATATGGAACAAGTTGCTCATAATAAATAGAAAAAAGCTTTGCGAATTTCGCAAAGCTTTTTTGTTTTACTTTTTAATTTTTACAAGTTGAGAAGCTTCGACGCCGTTGTAACCAGGGAATTCTTTACTTGGGTCTTTATCAAATTTTAATACACCTACAGATTTTTCATCACCTTTTACATTGTTGTAAGTTGCGTCATCGACAATCGCATACATATCTGTATATGCACGGCCACTTCCGATAATTGTGTTGCCTTCATATTTTAATTTGGCTCCATCAAGTGTAGCATTTTCTACTTTTTCTTTTGCAAATAATACACCTTGTTCTGTTGTTACAGCTGGTAATTTATCAAGTGGTTTCGTGTTGTCTTTTTCATCAACTTTGCTAAGTAACTCTTTTTTCACTAGTTCCTCACCAGTTTTCTTATCCATTACAAGAACTTTTTTACCATCTAATGTTGTCATTTTCATTTTATAGAAGTCTTTTTCTTTCACTTCTTTTTTGTTTTTATCTGTAATTTGCTGAACTTGTTCTTCTGAGCCGTACAGTACAAAACCGTTCGCTTTCTCTCCTAATAAAGAACAACCTGATAATGCTCCAAGTGAAATTGCTGCTGCTAATCCGATTCCTACTAATTTTTTCATGATGATTTCTCCTTTTATATGTTTTATATTAAATACAAT
>NZ_JBNLYE010000036.1:0-27416 GCF_050172095.1 Bacillus sp. GMs2/2 | reverse complement strand
ATATAGTAGGATGTAGATGAAGAAATAAGATAATAAAAAGCTCGCATAAGCGAGCTTTTTATTAATATACAGATGTATTATTTTCTGACATGTTTTCTAAAATTTCTTTAACACGTCCTAAGAACTTACCACAAATTAAACCATCAAGTACTCGGTGATCAAGTGATAAACATAAGTTAACCATATCACGAGCACCGAACATACCGTTATCCATAATTACTGGGCGTTTTACAATTGATTCAACTTGTAAAATAGCCGCTTGTGGGTAATTAATAATACCCATAGATTGAACAGAACCGAATGATCCTGTGTTATTAATTGTAAATGTTCCACCTTGCATTTCGTCTGCTTTTAACGATTTCGTACGTACTTTTCCTGCAAGTTCTGTAATTTCACGAGCGATACCTTTAATTGTTTTCTCGTCCGCTTGCTTAATTACTGGTACAAATAGTTCTTCCTCTGTTGCAACAGCGATAGAAAGGTTAATATCTTTCTTCTGAACAATTTTATCGCCAGCCCACATTGAATTAATTTGAGGATACTCTTTTAACGCTTGTGCTACTGCTTTTACGAAGAAAGCAAAGAACGTTAAGTTAAAGCCTTCACGCTTCTTAAAGTCACCTTTAATTGAGTTACGGTATGACACAAGGTTTGTCACATCTACTTCAATCATCATCCAAGCATGTGGTGCTTCGTGTTTACTACGTAACATGTTTGCTGCGATTGCTTTACGCACACCTGTTACTGGAATTTCGATATCTCCAGGCATTGTAGGTACAGAAACTGGTTTCGCAGCTTCTACTTTTTGCGCTACTGGTGCTGCTTTTGGTGCTTCTGGGCGAGCTTCTACTACTGCCGCTACAGCTTCCTCTTTCTTCGCCGCACCTGCTTGTGGGATATTTCCAGATTCCACTAGCTTTAAAATATCTTTACGAGTGATACGGCCGTTTGCTCCCGTACCTTCTACTAGATCTAAATCAACGTTATGCTCACCTGCAAGCTTTAACACAGCTGGTGAAAAACGTGGTTTTCCATCAGTTGGTTGTTTTACTTTCGGTGCTTTTTCAGACGTAGCTACTTCTGCCTTTGATTCTTCTTTAGTTTTTTCCTCAACAGCTGTTGCTGCTACTTCATCTGCGCCTTCTACTTGAATAACACAAACTACTTCACCTACAGCTAACGTATCACCTTCACCAGCGATTAACTCTTTCACAACACCCGTGAAAGAAGATGGTACTTCAGCATTTACTTTATCAGTCATTACTTCTGCAAGCGGATCATACTTATTTACGTGATCGCCAACATTAACGAGCCATTTACTAATTGTGCCCTCTGTAACGCTCTCCCCGAGCTGAGGCATTGTAATATTTTCTACAGCCATGTATAGTCCCCCCGATTAAAATTCCGCAAGTTCACGCATTGCTTTTTCAACTTTATCTGGATTTACCATAAAGAATTTTTCCATTGTTGGTGCATATGGCATTGCTGGAACGTCTGGACCTGCAAGACGTGCGATTGGCGCATCTAAATCAAATAGACAGTTTTCAGCGATAATTGCTGCCACTTCACTCATAATGCTTCCTTCTTTATTGTCTTCTGTTACAAGAAGAACTTTACCTGTTTTAGAAGCTGCTTCAATGATTGCTTCTTTATCTAATGGATATACAGTACGTAAATCAAGAATGTGTGCAGAGATGCCATCTTGTGCTAACTTTTCAGCCGCTTGAAGAGCAAAATGAACACATAATCCGTACGTGATAACTGTAATATCATCACCTTCACGTTTTACATCTGCTTTTCCGATTGGTAATACGTAGTCATCCTCTGGTACTTCACCTTTAATTAAACGATATGCACGTTTATGTTCGAAGAATAATACTGGATCTTCATCACGAATGGCTGCTTTTAATAAGCCTTTTGCATCATATGGTGTAGAAGGGATAACGATTTTTAAACCTGGTTGGTTTGCAAACATCGCTTCTACAGATTGTGAATGATACAATGCACCGTGAACACCCCCGCCAAATGGTGCACGGATTGTAACTGGACAAGTCCAATCATTATTAGAACGATAACGAATTTTTGCTGCCTCAGAAACAATTTGGTTTACTGCTGGCATGATGAAATCAGCAAACTGCATTTCAGCGATTGGACGCATACCATACATTGCTGCACCAATTGCTACCCCAGCAATTGCAGATTCTGCAAGCGGTGCATCAAGCGCACGATCTTCACCAAATTGATCATACAAACCGTGTGTCGCTTTAAACACGCCACCTTTTTTACCAACATCTTCTCCTAAAACGAATACTTTCTCATCGCGTTCCATTTCTTCGCGCATTGCTAATGTAATAGCATCAATATAAGACATTACAGCCATGAAACGTTCCCCCCTATTCTGCGTATACGTGCTTCAATGCATCTTCAGGTGCTGCATACGGAGCATTTTCTGCATATTCTGTTGCTTCATTTACGATATGCATAATTTCGTCTAACATTTGTTTTTCGGATTCCTCAGTTAACACACCAGCTTCTTTTAAATAAGCTGCGAATGTTATAATTGAATCTTTTTTCTTTGCTTCTTCTACTTCTTCTTTATCACGATAAACACGATCATCATCGTCACTAGAATGTGCTGTTAAACGATATGATACTGTTTCAATTAAAGTTGGTCCTTCACCACGACGACCGCGATCTGCTGCTTCTTTTACAGCTTTATATACTGCAAGTGGATCGTTTCCGTCTATTGTATATCCAGGCATACCGTAACCAATCGCACGATCTGATACGTTTTTACATGCTAATTGTTTTTCAACTGGAATAGAGATTGCATATTTGTTATTTTCACACATAAAAATAACAGGTAGTTTGTGTACACCAGCAAAGTTTGCTCCTTCATGGAAGTCACCTTGGTTTGAAGAACCTTCTCCAAATGTAACGAACGTTACTAAATCTTTCTTCTCCATTTTTCCAGCTAGTGCAATACCAACTGCATGTGGTACTTGTGTTGTTACTGGAGATGAACCTGTAACAATACGATTTTTCTTTTGACCGAAGTGACCAGGCATTTGACGACCACCAGAGTTTGGATCTCCAGCTTTCGCAAAAGCAGACAACATAAGCTCTTTAGCTGTCATACCAAATGCTAGTACAACACCCATATCACGGTAGTATGGTAATGCATAATCTTTCTCTCTATCAAGAGCGAACGCCGCTCCAACTTGTGCAGCCTCTTGTCCTTGACAAGAAATTACGAATGGAATTTTACCAGCGCGGTTTAATAACCACATACGTTCGTCAATTTTACGTGCAAGTAACATCGTACGGAACATTTCTAATACTTGCTCATCACTTAAGCCAAGCTCTTCATGGCGCTTTTCTTTTACTTCTGCCATTTTTCATAACCTCCTAAATCCACATTTTTATGCGTGTAACGCTCTTCCATCTACAGCAAGTGCTGCTTCACCAATCGCCTCAGATAATGATGGATGCGGATGAATTGTATGTGCTACTTCCCAAGGTGTTGCATCAAGTACTCTTGCAAGACCCGCTTCAGAAATCATATCTGTTACATGTGGTCCAATCATATGAACACCAAGAATGTCATTTGTCTCTTCATCAACTACAAGTTTTACGAAACCATCTGATTCTCCGTATACAAGTGCTTTTCCGATTGCGCGGAATGAGAACTTACCTACTTTTAACTTATAGCCTTTTTCTTTCGCTTCTTGTTCTGTTAAACCGACAGAAGCAACTTCTGGACTGCTATATACGCATTTTGATACCATAGAGTAATCAATTGGTGTAACTTCTTTCCCTGCAATATGTTCTACTGCAGCAATTCCTTCATGAGAAGCAACGTGAGCAAGTTGCAGGCCACCGATTACATCTCCAATTGCGTAAATATGCGATTCTTTCGTTTGATAAAACTCATTTGTTTGAATGTATCCTTTTTCCACAACGATATCTGTGTTCTCTAAGCCAATATTTTGCGTATTCGCTTGTCTTCCTACAGATACAAGCATTTTTTCTGCTTTAAATTCTTTATTTTCACCGTTGTGTTCAGCTTGGATTGTTACTCCATTATCTTTTACCAATGTTTCTGGTAATACTTTTGCACCAGTTACCACTTTAATACCTTTTTTCTTGAATAGACGTTGCATTTCTTTTGAAACGTCTTGATCTTCTAGTGGTAATATTGTTTTTGCATACTCTAATACTGTAACTTCTACACCGAAGTCAGCAAGCATAGATGCCCACTCAATACCGATTACACCGCCACCAACGATAATAATCGAACTAGGAAGCGTTTCCATTTTTAGGGCATGATCTGAAGACATTACGTATTCTCCGTCTAATTCTAAACCTGGTAATGAATTTGGACGAGAACCTGTTGCAATAAGTACATTTTTTGGAATTAACATTTCATTCTCTTCTCCACTTGCAAGTTCAACTGAAATTGTCCCTGGCATCGGAGAGAAAATAGATGGGCCAAGAATACGGCCAATACCTTCAAACACATCAATTTTACCTTGTTTCATTAAGTGTTGAACGCCTTTATGAAGCTGCGTTACAATCTTCTCTTTACGCTCTTGTACTTTCGCAAAGTTTAGTTCTACATTGCTTGCAATAACTCCGAACTCTTCGCTTTTTTTAGCAGTTGCATATACTTCCGCACTACGTAAAAGAGCTTTACTAGGGATACATCCTTTGTGTAAACAAGTACCACCAAGATTTTCTTTTTCGACTAGTGCAGTTTTTAACCCTAGTTGTGATGCACGAATTGCAGCAACATATCCACCAGTACCGCCGCCAACGATGACTAAATCATATTCTTTTGCCATTATCTCAACCCCTAGCTACCGTTTCTTTTTCACGTACAACATATTCTTTTGGAGCTTCTTCTTCACGTAATACACGAAGTGCTCCTTCTGCTAACGCTTCTAACTCATCTTCGCCTGGATGTACGATAACATCTGCAATCCAGTCCACTCGCTCTTTTATTTCATCGACAAGAATTTTACTGTATGCCAGTCCACCAGTTAATACGATTGCATCGATTTTCCCGTGAAGTACAGCGCTAGCTCCGCCAATCTCTTTTGCAACTTGATATGCCATTGCTTTATAAATAAGAGTTGCTTCAGGATCACCTTTTTCAACCATTTTCTCTACTTTAATCGCATCATTTGTACCGATTAAACTTACAAGTCCACCTTGTCCGACAAGCTTTTTAATCATTTCATCTCGGTAATACTCACCAGAGAAACACATTTCTACTAGTTGCCCTACTGGTACTGTACCAGCACGCTCTGGACTAAATGGTCCTTCTCCGTTTAAACCGTTATTCACATCGATTACTCTTCCTTTTTTATGAGCACCAACTGTAATACCACCGCCCATATGTGTAACTAATAAATTTAAATCCTCATATTTGTGGTTTAACTGTTCGGCTACTTTACGAGCAACTGCTTTTTGATTTAATGCATGGAAGATACTTTTACGTTCCATACCAGCAATACCACTTATACGAGCAACTGGCTCCATCTCATCTACAACGACAGGATCCACAATAAATGCAGGAATGTTTAATCCAGAAGCAATTTCATATGCTAAAATGCCTCCAAGGTTTGAAGCGTGATGACCGCTAAACCCATTTTTTAAATCTTCTAACATCGCATCGTTTACTGTATACGTACCGCCTTCGATTGGACGAAGTAATCCACCACGTCCACAAACAGCGTTTAATTTTGAAATGTTAATACCATGAGAATGTAGAACTTCTAAAATCGTTTCTTTTCGAAACTCATATTGGTCGATAATTCGCTTGTATTTCCCAATCTGTTCTACGTCATGACGAATCGTTTCTTCTAAAA
The DNA here is from genome assembly GCF_050172095.1 of Bacillus sp. GMs2/2. Lineage (NCBI taxonomy): Bacteria > Bacillati > Bacillota > Bacilli > Caryophanales > Bacillaceae > Bacillus > Bacillus sp. GMs2/2. Next base: position 21,543 of record NZ_JBNLYE010000036.1, on the reverse strand, counting down.
CGGGTCTTTCATTATCAAAAACACCAATTTTTGTGGATGTACTACCTGGGTTAATAACAAGAATTCGATTTACAGACAATGTTGCTACCTCCACTAATAAATTCAAAAGGAAGTGGAAACCTCATAAGAGGTAACCACGCCTTTTGTAAAAGTTATATATGAATGATTAGCGACGGCTAATAATATCGTGACCGTTGCGTAAGTAAGTGCTACGAGAATTTTTCAAGCTTGCAATGCGCTCTTCAGCTAGACGATCTGCCGCTACATAAGTTGCTATGCCATCGCGTTTTGAAATTTCGATTACTTTTGCAATTGTGTCATAAATAGACTCAACACGTTTTAGTGCACGTTCTCTATTGTATCCATATAATTCGTCTGCTACGTTAATTACGCCACCTGCATTAATTACATAATCTGGTGCGTATACAATACCCATTTCATGAATGATGTCACCGTGACGATTTTCTTTTAATTGGTTATTTGCAGAACCTGCGATTACTTTTGCTTTAAGTTGTGGAATAGTTTCATCATTAACTGTTGCGCCTAATGCACATGGTGCGTAAATATCGCATTCAACACCGTAAATTTCATTTGGTTCAACTGCTGATGCACCGAATTCTTCTACAGCACGTTGTACAGCTTCTTTATTAATATCTGTAACGATTAATTTTGCTCCTTCAGCGTGTAAATGTTTGCATAGGTGATATGCTACGTTACCAACGCCTTGAACAGCAATTACTTTTCCTTCTAAATTGTCAGTACCGAAAGCTTCTTTTGCAGCTGCTTTCATACCACGGTAAACACCGTATGCAGTTACTGGAGATGGGTTACCAGAAGAACCGAATGATGGTGAGATACCTGTTACAAAGTCAGTTTCTTCATGGATAATATCCATATCATCTACTGTTGTACCAACATCTTCAGCTGTAATGTAACGTCCGTTTAGTCCTTGGATATAACGTCCTAGTGCACGGAACATTGCTTCGCTCTTATCTTTACGAGGATCACCGATAATTACTGTTTTCGCACCACCTAAGTTTAAACCAGCTGCTGCGTTTTTGTATGTCATCCCTTTTGCAAGACGCAATGCATCTTCAATCGCCGCTTCTTCAGAATCATATGTCCACATTCTTGTTCCACCAAGAGCCGGTCCAAGTGTTGTATCATGAATTGCAATAATTGCTTTTAAACCAGATTCTTTATCTTGACAAAATACTACTTGCTCATAATCATATTTTTCTAAGTATTCGAAGATTTCTAATGTCATTGTCGTTTCCCCCTAATGTTTTACCCTTTTTGGTTTATTTTGAAGCAGTCGCAACTGCCAATGCTAATGAATATACTTTTGTTTCTGCTGAATCAGCACGAGATGTTAAAACAATCGGTGCTTTTGCGCCAGCAATCATTGCTCCTACTTTTGCATCCGCAAAGTATACGAGTGATTTATATAGCACATTTCCAGCTTCAATCGTTGGGACGAGTAAAATATCTGCCTTACCTGCTACATCACTTACTATGCCTTTATGCTCTGCTGCAATTTGTGATACTGCATTATCTAAAGCAAGTGGTCCATCAACGATACAATCTTTAATTTGTCCGCGGCGATTCATTTGTGTTAACATCGCTGCATCAATTGTCGCCTGCATCGCTGGATTCACAACTTCTACTGCTGCGATTGGTGCCACTTTGGGCAAGTCGATTCCTATTGCCTGGGCAACTTCTACAGTATTTTGTATAATAGCAGCTTTTTGTGTTACGTCAGGTGCGATGTTCATCGCTGCATCTGTAACGAAAATAAGACGGTCGTAATTTTGAACTTCAAATGCTGCTACATGTGAAAGTACGCTACCTTTACGTAGGCCCCACTCTTTGTTTAACACAGCCTTCAAAATATTCGCTGTTGGGATGTTCCCCTTCATAAGCACATCTGCTTCACCATTTCTCACAGCTTTAACAGAAAGTTCTGCAGCTTCAGCACTAGACATTGCTGCAATCACTTCAACATGTTCTGAAGTTTGTAAACCATGTTCTTGTAGCATCCCCATTATTTTTTCTTGATTTCCATATAGACGAAATTGAGCTAGCTGTAATTTAATTGCTTTCGCTACAGCTTCAATTACTTCATGATCTTCAGCTACTGCTACAGCCACAGTTTTTTTAGGCTTTCCTGCTGCTTGATCAATTAAGTATTCTAACTTCATATTTTGTAATCAACCCTTTCCGTCGTCCCTCGTCTATTTATAAAGCAAATACCGTGCCAACTTTTAAAAGTGGTCTTACCAATAATGAAAACGCATTCAAAATGCAGTAAAATCAATACTTTGGAAAATAACGAAAGATTCTGTCTTATTTTGTCGCTTTTTGTATACCATGCAATAAATTGCACGGTACGCAATTTATTGCATGCTATTTTTTGCATGGTCATACTTTTCTAGCTTGTAATATAAATTTCGAACGGAAATTCCTAACGCTTTTGCAGTTTGTGTTTTATTCCCATCAAATCTCTCCAAATATTCATAAATAATATTCCCTTCAAACTCTGTCACTAAATGTTCAAGTGGCTTTTCTTCTAATTCAGGTAATAAATGAGATTGCTTTGACTCCACCTGCTCTTCGTTATGTAATGGCGGTAAATGGTGTACATCAATATATGTCTCGTTATAATTCATAAAGATAATAGCTCTCCCCAAAATATTTTCAAGTTCCCTCACATTTCCTGGCCATTCGTATGATTGTAAATATAAAACGGCTGAATCAGTGAGCCCTTCTACATTACGACCGTAATCTTGATTAATTTTTTGAATCAATCTGTCCGCAATTGTCGGTATATCTCCTTTACGTTGACGAAGAGATGGAATTTGAATTGGAATTTTATTTAATCGATAATATAAATCCTCCCTAAACTTCCCTTCTAGAATAGCCTTTTCTAAATTCACATGTGTCGCTGCAATTACTCGAACATTAATAGGTATCGCTTTCGTTCCACCAACTTTTACAATTTCTTTTTCCTGCAATACACGAAGGAGTTTCGCTTGTGTATTTGCAGACAACTCCCCTATTTCATCTAAAAAAATACTACCGTTATTCGCTTCCTCAAAGAACCCACGTTTCCCGCCTCTTTTCGCTCCAGAAAACGCCCCTTCCTCATAACCAAATAATTCACTTTCTAACAACGTCTCCGAAATGGCCGCACAGTTTACACGGACGAACTTATTGTATTTTCGATTACTTCCATTATGGATTGCATGTGCAAACAATTCTTTACCAGTCCCAGATTCCCCGCGTAACAGTACTGTTGCTGGTGTATTCGCTCCTAGCTTCGCCTGTTCGATAGCTGCCGTTGTTTCATCTGAATTTCCGACAATATCATCAAATGAATATTTTGCTTCTAATGTACGAATAATTTGCCTTGCTCTATTCAATTCATTTGTTAATTTTTGAATTTCCGACACGTCACGGATAACACCGACGCTTCCTTTCAATATTCCATCCACAATAACTGGTGCTACGTTTACAATTACATCTCGCTTTTTTTGCCCAATCTTCATATGTATTCCGCGCACCGCACGACGCGTTCGAAGTACTTTCATATGCATACTTTCGCCTTCTACAATATCAGTTGTAGCAGGCTTCCCAATAATATCTTCTTCTGTTAAACCCGTTAATTTCGTATATGCTGGGTTAATGACTAAACCTCTTCCTTTTTCATCCACAACCGAAATCGCTTCTTCAGATGAGTTAATAATTGCCTCTAATAGTGTTTGAATTTCTTTTAAGTCTGTAACTTCTTCCGCAAGATCTACAACTTCTGTTATATCTTTAAAAATTGCAAATGCCCCTTGTACCTCTCCTCCTTCTTTTAATATTGGAATACGCGTTGTAATAATTTTCTTTCCATTCTCTAATGTCAGTTCATAATTTACTTCTATTTGTTTCGTACGTATAATGCGAAGTAATTTACTAGTTGGAATGACTTCTAAAATATACTTTCCTATCGCCTCTTCTTTTTTATATCCGATAATACGCTCTGCACTTTTATTAAAAAGACGAACTTGTCCCTCTCGATCAATTACAATCATGCCGTCATGTGTAGAATTTAAAATTAATTCTCCTTGTTGCGTCTGTTCCTCTAACCGCCCAATTAGCCCTTCCTTCTCATGCGCTAATCCTGTAACAATTTTTGCGATATCACCTGGTATAAGAAGAGTGTCTTTTTTCTTTTTTTCTAATAAAACTTTATGTACATCATCTTCACCTGTCATATCAAATATTACATCGATATGCATAGAAAGAAATGGAGTTACACTTTCTCCAATTGCAATCCCGTATTCCTTAGCAATTTGTAGTCCTTTTGCCAACGGATTTATATCAATAATCCCTATAATTTGAAATATATTCGAACTTTGTAACAGATTCAGCAGCGCGCTCCCGCCTTCACCTGCACCAACAATTAATACTTTTTGTTTCATATATTACACTTCCTCTCGAAGTAACTCTGCAAATTTTTTCACACCCTTATCTTACTCGTTCAGCACCCTCTTGACAAACCCCCTTTCCGTATAACATCATTAAAATATACGAAATAATCTGAAAAGGAGCGTTATGTATGCAGCGTTACGTTGCTCTACTATTAGCACTCATCCCTATTTCATTAGCTGTGTTTGGTATAAAGTTAATGAGAGATACTGTATTCGGGATTCAATTTCCACCAATTTCCATACTGTGGTTACAATTTTTAATCGGCGCTCTCTGCTTCGCGCTCGGGTTTTATATCTTTGGTGGCTTCGTCTTGCACCGAGATCGCAAACGAAATAAAGTACAAGCTCGCTTTAGAAGATAGGAATGCCCCACTATTTATAAATAAAAAAATGAGACCGTTACACGCGGTCTCATTTTTTTATTGGCAATAAGGTTCTTGCCGTTTCAGGGTAATCAGTAATAATCGCCGATATATTCATATCAAAATATTTACGCATAAGCGTTTCTTCATTAATTGTATAAGGGCGAACTTCTACACCACTTTCCATCGTTAGTTCGGCAATAGCATCTTGAAGATAACGATAATTCGGATGTACTGCTGTAGCCCCCATTTTTTTCGCGTATGCCCACGGACTATGCAAACCTTCGCGATATAAAATTGCTGTTTGAATATCAGGAGCCATCATATGGCACCGTTTCATACTGTAGTGATTAAACGAAGAAAATATAACACGATCCTCTAGACTAAATTTCCGTACAAGCGTTATAACTTCTTCCTCTAAACCTCTGTATGGAATTTTATTATTTTTAAGTTCAATATTAAGTAGCAAACTCGTTTGTTCAAGCCATTCTAATACCTCTTCTAAAAGTGGTATTTTACAAAAACCTACTTTATCACCAAATTTATAACTTGCATCTAACTTGCATAAGTCCTCATATACATAATTCCGAACCGCACCTTTTCCATTTGTTGTCCGGTCCACCGTTTCATCGTGAATGACGACAACTTTTCCATCTTTCGTTAATTGAACATCAAGTTCAATTCCATCCGCTCTAAAAGACTCAGCTGCTTCAAATGAAATCATTGTATTTTCTGGGTACGTTCCAGCCGCACCACGATGTGCAAATATAAGAGTCATCCTCACTCCCCCAATCTTATGCTATACTATACGAAAAAGGAGGTACTTCTATGAGACCATTACAAATCTCTCCAGATACTGCAGTCCGCTTATCAAAAGCACTAGGTGTTCCACTTGAACAACTCATGCATATGCCGCAGCACATTTTAATTCAAAAACTAGTTGAATTAGAAAAACAAAATAAAGACGAAGAATAATACAGTCCTGTTTTTTGCAGGACTTTTTATTATTTTCTATTATATCACGGATGCCTTTCCTACTAAAATCCTTTAACAGATGTACTACGATGTGATTTAGCCGTTCCTTCATCATTTAATAATGAATCACATCTTTTCTTTTTTGTTACACGTCATAAAGAAAGCAGACCATTTATTTATAAGTCCCCATTGCGTCCTAAAAACACGATCATAAAAAACTAGAAGCCCTTTATATTGTTTTTTATTGAACGTGCGGAGCATCCCCTGATTCGTATAGTTCTTTCGCTTTTTCCTCCCCGAATGTAGTTAAAATATAATGTTGCTCTTCTAACGCATCCATTGCTCTAGTTGCTTTACAAACGCTATCTTCTTGAGCATCTGAGAAATAATTGTGATCTTCTACAATTTTACTAAAATCTTTTTTCGCCCATCTATCAGCAATTGCTAAAAGTTCATTTTTCTTCGCAAAGCTACTCTTATTTATAATTTCTTTTAATTTTTTAGTATTACTTTGAATCATTGGGATAGAGCCCGATTTTCGTTCTGCCACCACTTTTTGATGAGTCATGCGATGCATCACTGTAATGACTTCGCTTTCAGTAGAATTTTCAGTAACATACACATCAACAAAGACCCCATCTACCTCTCTACCTACTATTGTTTGGTCTTCTTTTTTATCTATTTGAGCACTCACTTCTTTATCTACGGGATTATCTGCAAGTTCTAACATTCCAAATGTAACTGCAATAGCAAGAACTCCCATAGCTGCTACTATTCCTAGCCAAGTTGAAATTTTATTTTCCATTCCCCTTCTCCCTATCTATATCTATTTTATTGCCTTATAAAAAACTCAATTACATGTAATATTACTAAAAATAGGTTTTATTTTCCATGCTATCAAATAATCTCTTTTTCTCAACAAAATAAAAAGACCAACGAATTATAACATTCATTGGTCTTTAAATAAAAAGTTCATTGGCTTTAAATTTGATATCGAGTATCAATTTCAAGAATTATTAAGCTTTACTAAAGCTTAAATCCCTTACTACTTTTACTCTCAACTAGCTTTATGTTCAAGTCTCAGCTTATCCGCAACCATTGCGATAAACTCAGAATTCGTAGGTTTTGCTTTTGACATGGATACTGTATAACCGAATAAGGACGAAATAGAATCAATATTCCCACGGCTCCAAGCTACTTCAATTGCGTGACGAATTGCGCGCTCCACACGGCTTGCTGTTGTATTATATTTCTTTGCGATATCTGGATACAATACTTTCGTAATCGATCCTAATAATTCAATATCATTGTATACCATGGAGATTGCTTCTCGTAAATACATATATCCTTTAATATGAGCGGGTACACCAATTTCATGAATGATACTCGTAATACTCGCATCTAAGTTTTTCGGTTTTCCATCTACTGTTGTGGCTGATCGGAATGATGGTAGTGGACGCTTAATCATAGTGTTTGCTTTACCACTCACTTGACGAATATGACTCGTTAAATTCTCCATATCAAATGGTTTTAATATGAAATATGAGGCACCTAAGTCAACTGCTTTTTTCGTCACATCTTCTTGGCCAAATGCTGTCAACATAATTACGCTAGGCTGTTTTAACCTTTCAATATGTCGCATTTTCTCCAATACAGCTAAACCATCTAAGTGTGGCATAATAATGTCTAAAACGAGTACATCAGGTTGCTTATCTGTTAATAAGTTTAAACACTCTTGACCATTATAAGCAGTACCGATTACTTCCATATCATCTTGAGCGGCTACATAGCTCTCTAACATTGATACTAGTTCTTTATTATCATCCACAAGACATACTTTAATTTTCTCCACAGCTTTTCCTCCCTTACCGAATCGATTCTCCGACATGTGTATCCTTCTAGGCTACATGAATTGTTCGACAATTGTGTGAAAATTCCCTTTTAAAGTTTCTTACTTTCCGATAAAATCACAAAAAAATATGTTTATCGTTCATTTATTCCCTTTCGCAACACATTCCATCATAGAAATACAACGAAACGTTCAACCCTTTCCTTTTATTTTACAACAAAAAACACCTCTTGCGGAGCTTTTACAAAATTTCAACGAATTTTTCAACAGAAAAAGCGAGCTAATAATATATATTAGCTCGCTTTTTTCTCTTGATCATAAATATTAATTCCAGCTTGATGTAACATCCATTCAATATGAACACCATATCCTGATGTTGGATCATTTACAAATACATGTGTAACAGCACCAATTACTTTTCCATTTTGTACAATTGGACTTCCGCTCATTCCTTGTACGATACCGCCCGTTTTCTCTAATAGACGTTTATCTGTTACTTTTATTACCATACCCTTTGTAGCTGGGAATTTTTGCTGCACTGTACTAACAACTTCAATATCAAACGCTTCTACTTTATCTTGATCAATAACTGTTAATATTTTTGCCGGTCCTTCTTTTACTTGATGAGATAATGCGATAGGCATTGCTTTATCCATTATACCGTTTTTCATATTCGTATTTAATTTTCCAAAAATACCATATGGACTATTAATTGTAATATTGCCAATCACTTCACGGTCTGGTGAGAATCTTGCTAATTTCTCCCCTGGATTCCCATGACTACCTCTTTCAATTGATGTAACTGTCGAGCGCATAATTTGTCCATCTTCGACTTGAATCGGCTTTTTCGTATCATTATCAGAAATAACATGACCAAGTGCCCCATATTTCATAGAATCTGGATGAACAAATGTCATCGTTCCAATTCCAGCTGCCGAATCACGGATATACAAGCCAATTCGATAAGACGATTCACCGTTGTCTTTTTGTGGAGTTAGCTTCGTACGAATATATTTTCCATCTCTTAACAATACAAGATTAAGCGGTTCACCTGTTTCTCCACTATTATGAATAAACGGTGCTACATCACTCATTCTTTCAATTGTTTTACCATTAATTTCAGTAATCATATCTCCAATTTGTACACCTGCTGTTTCACCAGGAGATATTTTACCTTTTTCAGTTTGAATTAAATGATGGCCTACAACAAGTACACCTTTTGTATTTAATTTCACACCAATTGATTGTCCACCTGGAATCACTTTAAAATCTTTTAACACTTTCACATTTACTTTTTTCACTGGAAAACCAGCAAGCTGAAATACCATATCAGCTTCACCATTTTGATGAGAATTTACCATAAGTCCTTGTTTTTGTTCATTCGAACTCACTGTAAATACATGACGATTTGTGGATGAAGCTTTGAAAACTGGTAATGATGATATTTCTGATTGTTGCCCTTCAAAAACAACAAGTTGTTTCGGTGATGAAATAAACGTTCGAAGCGGTTTAAAACATCCAATAAAAACTAAAGAAACAAGGAGACAAAGACCTATTATTTTTCGAAATTTTTCTAATTTCAACTTGTTCACTCTCCTCGCTCCTACCCCACATTCAGCCTCTTGGCTTCACTTTTTAATCTCTCCTTGCAGTGCTTTATTTATAACCGGAAGAATTAAGAAATCGTCATTTGAGAAAAAAAGCTATCCATTACTGGATAGCCTCTGCTGTCTGTTTAAAATGATGCGCTTGCGTAAGTAATTCTTTCGCATGCTCTGTCGTTAAATCTGTGATTTCCACACCAGAAATCATTCGAGCTATTTCTGTTACTTTATCCTCCATAGTTAAAACAGTAACTGATGTAATTGTCCGATCATTCGCTACTTGTTTTCGAATAAATAAATGTGAATCCGCCATTGAAGCTACTTGAGGTAAGTGCGTAATACAAAGTACTTGCGAGTTTACTGATACTCGATAAATTTTTTCCGCAATAGCCTGTGCGACCCGGCCACTTACACCCGTATCCACTTCATCAAAAATAACAGATGCAACCCCTTGATGCTTAGAAAAAATGCTTTTTAAAGCTAAAATGATACGAGATAACTCTCCGCCAGAAGCAACCTTTGAAAGTGGTTTTAGCGGCTCTCCTGGGTTCGTTGAAATATAAAATTCCACATGATCGTAACCATCCGCCGTAAGTCTTACCGGCGCACCTTCCACAAGGGGCTCTTCTGCATTTCCTTCTCTCTTCATAATTCTCACTTCAAATTTCGTTTTTTCCATATATAATTCTTTTAATTCCTGATGAATTGCATTTGTAAGGTGTTCTGCAAGCTCATGACGCATATTACTTAACAACGTTGCTTCTTTCATAATAACACTTTCTAATTCCTTCAACTGTTTCTTCGTCGTTTCAATATGAACGTCTTTATTTTCAATCGTAAAAATTTCCTGTTCAATTTTATCAGCATACGCTAAAATCTCTTCTACATTATTTCCATATTTTCTCTTTAGCATACGAATTTCATTCAAACGTGTTTCGATTTCATCTAAACGATTTGGATCATATTCCATCATATCGAGCTTTTCCCTCAGTTGATAGGCAACCTCTTCTAATAAGTAATAGCTATTTGCAATTGAATCATGATTCTCTTGATACACATCATCTAAATGTGTAATACTTTCCATTTGCCCCATTGCACTTCTTACATTATCTAATCCTTGTCCGTCGGCACTTAAAGAACGATATGCATCACCTAACGCTTTATAAATCTTTTCAAAATTAGAAATTTGCAATCGTTCCTCAGTTAATTCATTTTCTTCATCCATCTTTAAATCCGCCTTGCGAATTTCCTCGTGCTGAAATTGAATTAAATCTAAGCGATGTGCCATTTGTTGCTCATTTTCACTTAACGATTTCAATTGTTTTTTTAATTTTTCATAGTCAGCGTATACGTTTTGATATATGTCTAATTGTTTAACGATTCGATCCCCATCAAAGTGATCAAGCATAAACAGATGTCGTTCTTCATTCATTAAATCTTGCGTTTCGTGTTGTCCATGAATATCAACAAGTGTTTTCCCAATTTCTTTTAATATGCTAAGTGTAACAAGCTTCCCATTTACACGACATACACTCTTCCCGTTCGCAGCAATATCACGCTTTAAAATAATCATACCATCTTCTATTTCTATATCTAACTCTTCTGCCTTTTCAATACATGGATGCTTCTCATCTTCAACATAAAATAGCCCTTCAATCTCAGCCTTTTCTGTTCCATATCGAACAAATTCTGCTGACCCACGGCCACCTACAAGTAAACTAATTGCATCAATAATAATCGATTTTCCGGCCCCTGTTTCACCGCTTAAAACCGTTAAACCTTTTTGAAAAGAAATATTTAATGCTTCAATAATAGCAAAGTTTCTAATCGATAATTCCGATAACAATGCCCCATTCACCTCGTTATAAAATAATCCCTTACTAAAGGATTTTCTCAGTTCTTCATTCAAATAATCATGCTATATATTTGTATGTATATACTCTTCTAACCCGCTTCATTGTACCAAACATTTGTTTTACGGGTCAATCCATCTATTTTTTAACTTTATGCAAACAAAATATTATATTACAATTGAAAATTCATATTTTTAACCAATAAAAATATCTTGTTCACTTTCCACTTTACGATGGAAAGCAAACAAGATTTTTTGTTACAACATATTTAAGAAACGATCAGAGACAACACCTGTATCGTCAGGTGTACGGCAAATAATTAAGCAAGTATCATCACCACAGATGGTTCCGATGATCTCATCCCACTCTAAATGATCAATAAGTGCTCCAAGTGAATGAGCGTTACCAGGCAATGTTTTTAGCACAAGCATATGTCCTGCCGTGTCTAATTTTACAAATGAATCCACTAGATTTCGTTTTAATTTTTGTAACGGGTTAAATCGTTGATCTGCTGGCAAGCTATATTTATAGCGCCCATCATGTAATGGCACCTTCACTAAGTGCAGTTCTTTAATATCGCGCGATACTGTTGCTTGCGTTACATTAAATCCCTCATTACGTAAAATATCAACTAATTCATCTTGTGTTTCAATTTCTTTGTTTGCAATAATTTCCCTGATTTTAATATGGCGCTGACCTTTATTCATACATTTGCACCTCACACTATCTCTTACCATAGTTTAAACATTGGTATACTTCACTTATTTATGTTAACTTATAATTCGTTTCTTGTACACAATTGTTTTTACAATCATTATACAATTACAGCAAAAAGAGGAACAACATATGTTATTCCCCTTTCCCTTTTTGTTTTAGAACGTCATGCGCTTCTGTAACAACTTGCTCTATAGAAATCGGAGAATGATTTTCGCCATTCTCACGTTCACCATGCCATTTCAGATGAATTAAAAATTCAATATTACCATCCCCACCCGTAATTGGTGAGAATGTTAAACCTTCCACATCATAGCCTTCTTTTAAAGCAAACTCGACAATCATTTCTACAACAGCTTCATGTACTTTTCTATCACGAACGATACCTTTTTTCCCAACTTGCTCTCTTCCAGCTTCAAACTGCGGTTTAATTAACGCTGCTACATCTCCGTTAGGCATAAGCATTGTTTTTAAAACTGGCAGTATAAGCTTTAATGATATAAATGAAACATCAATACTTGCAAATTGAGGTAAACCACGTTCTAAGTCTGCTGGTGTCACGTAACGGAAGTTTGTTCGTTCCATTACAACAACACGCTCATCTTGACGTAATTTCCACGCTAGTTGATTGTATCCTACATCTAATGCATAAGATAATTTCGCTCCATTTTGAAGCGCGCAATCTGTAAAGCCACCAGTTGATGAACCAATATCTATCATAACTTTATCTTGTAAATCAAGATGAAATGTCTCTAATGCCTTTTCAAGTTTATAACCACCACGACTTACATACGGCATAACTTGTCCCTTCACCGTAATCTCAGTATCTTGCGAGATTTTCTCTCCTGGTTTATCAAGTCTCATCTCATTTGCATATACGAGTCCGGCCATAATGGCGCGCTTTGCTTTCTCACGCGTTTCTATAAGTCCTCGCTCTACTAATAGTACATCTACTCTTTCTTTTTTTACGCTCATTTGTTACGCCCTTTTTTGTTTTGATGGAATCATTGTATGAATACGGTCTACAACAGCATCTGTCGTTAAACCAATTTCTTCTAATAATTTTGTTACACTTCCGTGCTCTATGAAGCGGTCTGGAATACCCATTCGTTCAACTAATGCACTATGGTAACCATTTTCAGATGCAAATTCAACTACTCCTGTTCCAAAACCACCGATTAAACAAGCTTCTTCAATCGTTAAAATCGGTATATTCTTTCCTAGAAGATCATGTAAATATGCTTCATCCATTGGTTTAATAAAGCGAGCATTCACTACTTTCACTGAAACCCCAGCTTTTTCAAGACGCTCAGCTGCTTCCATTGCCATTGGTATTGTCGTACCAAACGTTAAAATAGCTGCTTGTGTCCCCTCTTTTAACGTCTCCCACGTACCGATTGGAATCGCCTTTAATTCTTTATCCATATGAACGCCAAGTCCATTACCGCGAGCATAACGCAATGCGATTGGTCCATCTTCATATTGCATCGCCGTATAAACTAAATGTTGCCCTTCATTTTCATCTTTCGGCATCATAAGCACCATATTCGGCAAGTGACGTAAGAATGAGATATCAAATACGCCTTGATGCGTTTCACCATCTGCTCCTACTAATCCCGAGCGATCTATTCCGATGAAAACATTTAAATTTTGGCGGCATATATCATGAACAACTTGGTCATATGCTCTTTGTAAAAATGTTGAATAAATCGCTAAGAATGGCTTCATTCCTTGCGTTGCCATACCTGCTGCCATTGTTGTAGCATGCTGTTCTGCAATACCTACATCAATCATACGATCTGGGAATTCTTTTTGGAATTTCTCAAGTTTTGATCCAACAGGCATTGCAGGTGTAATTGCTACGATACGCTCATCCGCTCTCGCTAGCTTAAGTACTGTTTCACTAACGACAGCACTCCATGCTGGTGCAACTTCTTTCGGCTTAACGAAGTCACCTGATTCAATTTTATAAGGTCCTGTTCCATGCCAAGTTCCAATAACGTCACTCTCAGCCGGTTTATAACCTTTTCCTTTTTTCGTAATAACGTGAACAAGCACTGGGCCTTTTGTTTTCTTTGCATATTGCAACGTTTCGAATAACTTTACATAATCATGCCCATCGACTGGACCTAAATATGTAAAGCCTAACTCTTCGAAAAAGACACCAGATACTAGTAAATATTTAAGACTATCTTTTATTTTCTCTGCTGTCGCAGCCACTTTCCCGCCAACTGCTGGGATTTTCTTTAATATATACTCTAATTCATCTTTTACCCAGTGATATTTTCCTGCGGTACGTAAACGACCGAGCACATTATGAAGCGCACCAACGTTTGGTGCAATTGACATTTCATTATCATTCAAAATAACAATCATGTCTGTTTTTTCATGTCCAATATGGTTCAATGCCTCTAAAGCCATTCCGCCTGTTAAAGCACCATCTCCAATAATTGGTATAACATATTCTTTCGTTTTCTTTAAATCACGTGCCAGAGCCATTCCCATTGCAGCCGATAACGAAGTCGAGCTATGACCAGTTTCCCATACATCGTGCTCACTCTCGCAACGTTTCGGGAAACCACATAGACCTTGATATTGCCTTAATGTACCAAACTCTTTCGCACGTCCAGTTAAAATTTTATGTACATAGGATTGATGTCCTACATCCCATAAAAATTTATCTTGCGGGCTATCAAATAATTTGTGCAGAGCAATTGTGAGTTCTACTACACCTAAATTAGGTGCAATATGTCCACCTGTTTGAGAGAGCTCTTCAATTAAAAACTTACGAATATCCTCACTCAATCCCTCTAGTTCACTGATAGACATATCTTTCAAAAAACTAGGGTTTTGAATTTGCGTTAGATCCACATGGATCACTCACTTTCATTTCATAATCTGTCAACATGTCAAATATTATAAAAAACATTTACACAAAACAAGAAATTCTCTTTTCTATTTTTCGTCTTGTCCCGCTATTAACCAGTCTATTGCGCCCTAATCCTATTATAAACCATATTTCTTTAGGCGATGAAAAAAATAGCCGCTAACACGAAGTGATAACGGCAATGTAATCTACATATATTTTTGCCAATAACAAGAAAAGAAAAACCTTTTCCTACATTTATATCATAAAATGATGAATGACTCAACAAATGAAAACGCTGTTATATTAGTTATTACGTTTTGCAATCAAATCACAAATAGATAGTAAATATTCATCTTGTAATTGCAAGGAACTAATCGCACCTTTTGCTTCTGCAATTGTTTCTTCTAAAATATCCTTTGCTCTATCTACAGTAAACAACGTTGTATATGTGCTCTTTTCATTAGAAAGATCGCTACCAATCGGTTTTCCAATCTCTTCTTCAGTTCCTTCGACATCTAAAATATCATCTCGAATTTGGAAAGCTAGACCGATATATTTGGCAAACGTAAGCAACTTTTCTTCTTGCTCTTCTGTCGCATCAGAAAGTATCGCACCCGCAAGTACAGCAAATTCAAGCAGTTTTCCGGTCTTATGTTTATGGATGTACTCCAATTCATCAATCGTAAGGCGTTTCCCTTCAGCTTCCATATCTGCCACTTGTCCGCCAACCATTCCTTCTGGTCCTGCTGCTTTTGCAAGTTCAAGTACAAGTCTTACTTTTTTTTCGGCAGAAATTTCTTTTTGCTCATATGCCATAATAACTTGAAAAGCATACGTCAATAAGCCATCTCCTGCTAAAACTGCCATCGCTTCACCAAATACTTTGTGATTTGTGGGCTTTCCTCTTCTTAAATCATCATCATCCATACAAGGTAAATCATCATGAACTAATGAATATGTATGAATCATTTCAAGAGCACAAGCTGCACCTACTCCAAGATTTCTTTCTTTCCCAAACGCTTGTAATGTTGCAAACAAAAGTAACGGGCGGAGACGTTTTCCACCCGCTTCCAAAGAATATGCCATCGCTTCACGAAGTACATTTGGACATTGTAATTCATTTGCATAGCTTACAAGTTTTTCTTCTACGAAAGTTTTACTTTCTTTCAAAAAAGTATCAAAAGCAATCGTCACTATGCTTCATCTCCTAAAGCAGTAAACGGTTCAAGCTCTCCATCTTCCCCAAGAATAACTGCCATTTGTTCTTGTACATTCTTCAGCTTCTCATCACAAAGCTTAGATAATTCCATACCTTCTTTAAAATAAGAAATCGCTTCTTCTAAAGGTACGTCACCTTGTTCTAGCTTAGAAACAAGATGCTCAAGTTGCGAAATTGCCTCTTCAAAGCTTAATTTATTTTCCATTATTCAATTCACGCTCCTCTATGCCTGATACGCTACAATCTAGTATTCCATCTTGTA
Organism: Bacillus sp. GMs2/2; assembly: GCF_050172095.1. NCBI lineage: Bacteria > Bacillati > Bacillota > Bacilli > Caryophanales > Bacillaceae > Bacillus > Bacillus sp. GMs2/2. The sequence goes on along the minus strand of NZ_JBNLYE010000036.1, from coordinate 5,358 downwards.
ATTGAACTGAAACAGCATCTCCAAGGCTTACATCTTTCACACTTTTTAACACTTGCTTCTCTTCATCATATACAAGCCCGTACCCTCTCATCATTACTTTAAGCGGACTTAACGCTTCAAGTTTTTGAGCAGCTCTTACAAAGGCAAATTCTTTCGTTTGAAGTAACGTTTGCATTTCACGTTGTAATTGCTTTTGCAACGTTTCAACAGCTACCTTCGTTTGCATAATTTTTTGAGATGGGTGGTGCTTCTCTAAATAAAATGAAAGTTGCTTTAACTGATTCACCTTTTTATCAATATAGCGCTCTTTCGCTAAAACAAGCTGTTCTAGCGCTCTATCTAATTGCTCTTCCTTTTGCTCATATACTTGTCTTGGATAACGGAACGCATACGATTTTTGCAACACTTGTAGTTTTTCTTCTTTTTTATGTACTAACTCTCTCATTGCTCTTTGCAATCTCAGAGTTCTTTGTAATACCTTTTCTTGTAACTCTATAATGTTAGGTGCTGCCAGCTCAGCTGCTGCAGTCGGTGTTGGCGCGCGTAAATCTGCAACAAAATCTGCGATTGTAAAATCCGTTTCATGGCCTACTGCCGAAATAATAGGAATTTCACTCTTAAAGATTGCTCTTGCAACCATTTCCTCATTGAAAGCCCATAATTCCTCAATAGAACCTCCACCACGACCAACGATTAGTACATCTATCTCTCCCATTTCATTCGCTGTACGAATCGCTTGTACAATCGAGGGAGCCGCTGACTCCCCTTGTACAAGTACCGGAAATACAATAACATTCCCAATTGGATAACGACGTTTAATCGTTGTTATAATATCACGAATCGCTGCTCCTGTTGGCGACGTAATCACACCTATTGTTTTAGCGTAAGGAGGAATCGCTTTTTTATAAACTTGAGAAAAAAGTCCTTCTTCTTCTAAACGAACTTTTAACTGTTCGTACGCTAAATGTAAATTCCCGACTCCGTCAGGCTGCATGTCTTGAATATAAATTTGATAAGAACCACTCGCCTCGTAAACAGAGATTTTCCCTTTCACGAGTACCTTCATCCCATTTTCAGGTTTGAATTTAATATTACGATTATGGCCCGCAAACATAACCGCTGCGATTCTTGCATTTTCATCTTTCAATGTAAAATACATGTGGCCACGGCTATGATTTTTAAAGTTGGAAATTTCACCTTTTAACCAAACAGACTGCAAATGCGGATCATATTCTATTTTTGTTTTTATATAGCGTGTTAACGCTGTAACGGTTAAATATTGCTTCTCCATTTCTCTCTCCTCATAGCCGACTCAAATTATTTACAAACGACACCTGCACGTTTGGCAGATTCAACAGTATTATGAAGAAGCATTGTGATTGTCATTGGACCAACACCCTTTGGCACAGGTGTAATGTAACCCGCAACATCTAACACGTTGTCAAAGTCAACATCACCACAAAGTTTTCCTGTTTCTAAACGGTTAACACCAACGTCAATTACAACCGCTCCTTCTTTAATATAATCCGCTGTTATCATTTTAGGTCGTCCAACAGCTACGATTAAAATATCAGCTAACTTCGATAACTCTTTCATATTTTGCGTCTTAGAATGACAATATGTTACAGTGGCATTTTCATTTAAAAACAATTGTCCCACTGGTTTACCGACAATATTACTTCTTCCAATTACTACTACATGTTTTCCAGAAATATCAAGATTTGTTTCTTTTACTAATTCTACAATACCATGCGGTGTACATGGAAGGAATGTATCTTGTCCCGTCATCATACGTCCCACGCTGATTGGGTGAAATCCGTCTACATCCTTTTCCGGTGAAATTCTTTCAATGATAGCTTTTTCTTCAATATGTTTTGGTAAAGGTAATTGCACTAATATGCCATTAATACGGTCATCGCCATTTAAGCGATCGATTTCAGCAAGCAAACGTTCCTCAGTAATTGTTTCAGGAAGTTCAATTAGCTCTGAGTAAATCCCTACTTGTTCACAGCCTTTTTCTTTTCCTTTCACATAAGAACGAGATGCTGGATCTTCTCCAACTAAAATAACTGCTAATCCTGGTACAATACCTTGCTCTTTCAACTTCACAACTTCTTCTGTTAATTGTGCTCGTTTTTTCTCCGCAACTTCATTTCCTTTGATGATTACTGCTACCATTTTAAGATTCCCCCTTAAAGAATTTACAGTGTATCTTTTATATTAGATAAAACGCCGTTAATAAAACGACGAGATTCCTCATCCCCAAATGTTTTTGCAATTTCAATTGCTTCGTTAATTGTTACGTTGTGTGGAATTTCTTCCATGTACTTCATTTCATACACAGCTACACGTAAAATACTGCGATCAACAATACTAATACGCTCAAGCTTCCACTTTTTTAAGTTTTGACGAATCGCTTCATCGATTGCTTCTTTATTTTCTACAAAACCTACTACAAGTGACTCTAGAAACTCATTTGTTTCTTCGCCTTCATCCAGCGTGTTTTCCACTGCTACTTTCGGTTCTAATTCACCTGTAATATCCATTTGGTATAATGCTTGCATTGCTCTTTCTCTAGCCGTCCTACGTTTCATTGTAACTCTCCTTTATGCTTCAAGTCTTTCCTTATACTTTGTTATATTATTATAATTTATAAGCCGTCAATTCACTTACTCTTACAGTTTTCATTGATTTTCCAACCTTATAATACAATGATAATAACACAATTTATCGTTTCACACACGGGTTACAAGGCTGAAAAATAATAAAAAGATTAACTTCAAGTTCCATATCTTATCACAATGTACGTTTTTTGGAAAAACGACACATTTTCTTGTTTATTTCTTATTTTTTGAAATAGTATAATAATTAGAGGGTTGTAATTTGTGAAGAAATGAAACGATAAAAAAGATGCCTATGTTACTAGGCACCTTTTCATTCTTACACTGGTTCGATTTCTGTTTTTTGTGTTTCGAATGTTACGCCAACGATGTGAACATTCACTTCTTTTGGCTCAAGTCCTGTCATTGTAAAGAGTGCTTGGCGAATATTGTCTTGAATCTTTTGTGCAACAACTGGAATTGCTACACCAAAATACATTACAACATAAAGGTCAACGATAATATCTTCGTTTGCTAATTCAACCTTTACACCTTTACCATGATTTTTCTTACCTAACTTCTCAACAACATCTGTAGCAAAATTACCGCGCATTGCCGCTACACCTTCTACTTCAGCAGCTGCAATACCTGCAATTACTTCAATTACTTCTGGTGCAATTTCTACTTTACCAAGAGTTGTATCTTGACCCATATCTAACATATGTTCAGCCATGAAAAAAACCTCCTTTAATGTATCACTGCGTCACAAGTTCATGCTCTTCCAAAAATTTCGTATTAAACTCACCTTTTACAAAATCAGGATGATCTAGCAATTGCAAATGGAACGGGATTGTTGTATGTACGCCTTCAATGACAAATTCACTAAGTGCGCGCTTCATTTTTGCAATTGCCTCTTCACGTGTTTTTCCGTGAACAATTAATTTAGCAACCATCGAATCATAGAAAGGTGGGATTGAATATCCCGGATATACAGCTGAATCGACGCGAATACCAAATCCTCCTGGTGGTAAGTACATTTCTACTTTACCTGGAGATGGCATAAATTTTTTGGCAGGGTTTTCCGCATTAATTCGACATTCAATTGCCCAACCATTAAATTGTACTTCTTCTTGCTGTAACGATAACTTTTCTCCTGAAGCAACAAGAATTTGCTCTTTAATTAAGTCCATTCCCGTTACCATTTCAGTAACCGGATGCTCAACCTGAATTCTCGTATTCATCTCCATGAAATAAAAGGTTTTCGTTTTATATTCATAAATAAACTCAACCGTACCAGCACCTGTATAATCAACCGCTACCGCCGCTTTAACTGCCGCTTCACCCATCTGCTTGCGAATATCTTCATCAAGTGCAGGTGATGGACTTTCTTCTAATAGTTTTTGCAAACGGCGCTGAATTGTACAATCACGCTCTCCTAAATGAATGGCATTTCCGTGTGTATCTGCCATTATTTGAATCTCAACATGGCGGAAATCTTCAACGTACTTTTCTAAGTATACACCAGGGTTCCCAAAAGCGGTACTAGCTTCTTGCTGTGTAATTTGAATTCCTTTTATAAGCTCTTCTTCATGGCGTGCAACACGAATACCTTTTCCACCGCCACCTGCAGTCGCTTTAATAATAACTGGATATCCAATTTGATTAGCAAGCTCGATCGCTTCTTCGGTATTTTTAATAATCCCTTGTGAACCTGGTACAATCGGAACCCCTGCTTCTTTCATTGTATCACGAGCAACGTCTTTTGTGCCCATCTTTGAAATAGCTTCTGGACTTGGACCGATAAAAATCAAGTTACATTCACGGCATAACTCTGCGAAATCTGCATTCTCTGCTAAAAATCCGTATCCCGGATGAATAGCATCGCAGCCTGTTAACTTCGCAACGCTAATAATGTTTGTCAAATTTAAATAGCTTTCTTTCGAAATCGTTGGTCCTACACAATACGCCTCGTCTGCAATCTGTACGTGAAGTGACTCTTTATCTGCTTCTGAATAAATTGCAACTGTTTCAATATCCATTTCTTTACAAGCACGAATAATTCGTACAGCAATTTCCCCACGATTGGCTATTAATACTTTTTTTATCATCACAAAGACTCCCTTATTACGCTTTTACAAGAAATAGCGGTTGTCCATACTCAACAAGCTGTCCGTTATTAACAAGAATTTCAACAATTTCGCCCTCTACATCAGCATCAATTTCGTTAAATAACTTCATAGCCTCGACAATACATACGATAGAATCTTTCGATACTCTATCCCCAACACTTACATATGGAGGTGTATCAGGCGAAGAAGAAGAATAGAATGTACCTACCATCGGTGATGTGATTTTATGTAGGTTTTCATTTTGAACAGCCTTCTTCTCTTCTTGTTTTGGCGCTTCTGCTTGTGCTGCTGCTACTTTCGTTTCAACTTCAACAGGCGCTACTGGTTGCATAGCTTGTTTTGCTGCAGGTGCTTGCACAGCAACAACTTCATTACCACGCTTTTTCATTTTGATTGTTGTACCGTCTTTTTTGTATTCAAATTCATCAATATTAGAGCTATCAATTAATTTAATTAATTCGCGAACTTCTTGAATTTTAAACATGTAAAATCCACTCCCATACTCTTGTTTGTCCCGTTTTTACAGATTCTCGTCACGAAAACTAGATTGACTGTAAAAATACGATGTATTCTATTAGAAAATATATTTCATTAACTAATAGAAATATTTACTATTTCCATCTTACGAT
>NZ_JBNLYE010000035.1:0-27646 GCF_050172095.1 Bacillus sp. GMs2/2 | reverse complement strand
TATGCACCTTTCCTCAGTAATATCATCAGGCATTCGCTTCTATTACAAAGATTTCTATGCCTCTACCAATTACTTTTTACATTATCCCCTTAAAAAGTAATGCTCTTAATATATTCATTATTCCCTACACTTGATATGCAGGTATTGGTCTCCCCTTTTCGTTCATTACGTTGCATCTTTTATACTCTCTACTTTTCCGTTAATAAAATGGATTTCTCTATTATTCCTTCAAATTCATTTAGTAGATACATAGCTATTTTTTCAACTGCAGGTGAATCCACTATTTCTTCATGTGATCCAGGGACTGAATACTTATTTACTCTACCTTTTAATAAAGGTCCCCATTCTGTAAACAACTCTTTTCCTTCCTCAGCACTAAAGTAGAGAACTTCTCCAGAGTATGGTATTAAATCATGCTCTGCCATTATATTCAGGCATTTCCTATGAGCATTGATAACTTGCTTCAAATTGATAAGATCTGCATCAGGCGGGAGTACTCCTTCCATAATTAATCGCTCTACAAGCATATCTTGTTTATGGATGAGGCCTTCTTCCTGCTCAGTAAAATCTCTAGGAATGAAATGCTCATATATATATGAGAGCATATCCTCCCTTGTTTTATGATCCTGCTCTGAAGGTACTTTTGTATCCATTAGTACCAACAACTCAACTTCCTCACCTTGACTCCTTAGTACAGTTGCGATTTCATAAGCAATCGCACCGCCTAAAGACCATCCTCCAAGACGATATGGACCTTCTGGCTGAACACGTTTTATTTCTTCGATGTAAAGTTGAATTACTTCCGGCAAAGTTAACTCGTCAATTTCTTTCTTTTCTATAAGAGGATTCTGTAAACCATAAAATGAACAATGGCTCTTAAGCAATCTTGCTAGTTGAATGTAACAGAATACATTCCCCATAAACGGATGAACGCAGAAGAAAGGTCTTTTTTCTGATTCTTGTAGTGAAACTAGCGCTGCTACTGATTTCGTCATATCATGCTTATCACGAATAAGGCATGCGATTCCTTCCACTGTTGGATTCTTAATCAATGTAGACACCTTAATCTCTTTTCCAAACTTCTCCCTAATTTTTGAAACTAATTTAATTACAAGGAGAGAGTGTCCTCCTCTATTAAAGAAATCATCATTTACATAGACATCTTCTATCTGTAACACATCCTGCCAGATTTTAATCAACTGATATTCAATTTCATCCCTTGGAATGATTGGTGTAGAGAAGTTACTTTCTCTATGAATAGTTAAATTGTTCAATGCCTTTCGATCAACTTTGCCATTTGTTGTAAGAGGAATCTCGTCTACCTTAATAAAGTGTGCGGGAACCATATAATTTGGTACTTGTGTCTTGAGATACTCACGCCACTCATGCATACTACCATCTCCAACTACATAAGCAACCAATCTCTGCTCTCCTAATTTATCCTCTGTTACCAAAACTACTGCTTCTTTTACCAGTGGATGCCTCTCTATACTCGCTTCAATCTCTTCAAGCTCAATACGAAAGCCCCTAATTTTTACTTGATTATCAATTCTTCTCAAGTAATCTAAATTACCATCAGGTAAATAACGAACCAAATCTCCCGTACGATATAAACGCTCTTCTTCATTAAATGGATGACGGATGAATCGCTCTGCTGTTAATTCTGGGCGATTCAAGTATTCTCTCGCTATACCTGCACCCCCAATATATAGCTCACCTGTTACACCAACTGGAACAGGTAACAAATTTTTATCCAATACATAAGTTTGAACGTTCGGCAACGGACGTCCAATTGTTACTCTCTTACTATCTTTTTTGATATGATAGCATGTTGCATCAACCGTACATTCTGTAGGACCGTATACGTTATAAAAATCAATCTTTTCAGTCTCTACTAGCTGTTCCCATAATGACGGCATGATTGCTTCACCACCGACCAATATCTTGCTTGGTACATGAACATCAGCACTTATTTCTAGCAATCCTCCATCTATTAGTAATTGAAGTAATGAAGGTGTCATATCAAACATTTCCAATTTATTCTCCCTAATATAGGACACAAATTGTTCTGGATTAGTGCGAACTTCACTTGGAATAATATATAAACTTGAACCATAAAGCAGCATTTGTAATTGCTGAATAGATACATCAAAGGCAATTGATGCATTCAAACCAACGCGCATATTACTAGGTATCTCATGTGAGAAAACTTCTTTTTGTAAACCATATGATAGGTTTATTACAGAATGGTGCTGTACTAAAGCCCCCTTTGGATTCCCTGTCGAACCAGAAGTGTAGATAACATACGCTAAGTTTCCCCCTGTTACCTCACATATTGGTGAAAGTTTGCTTTCTTGAGAAAGCATTACTTGGTCCCTATCTAGGCAAACTGTCTTAATGTCTTTAGGTATCCAGCCTAGTAATACTTCATTTGTAACTAACACTTTAATTCCTGTGTCTTCTAAAATATATTGTAGGCGGCTTTCCGGATTCGATGGATCTAATGGAACATAGGCTGCTCCAGCCTTCCAAATTCCCATGAGACCAACAACCATCTCAACTGAACGCTCAAAGCAAAGGCCAACTAATGACTCTGTCCCAATTCCACATTTCTGTAAATGATGGGCTAATTGATTAGCTCTTTCATTCAGCTCTCGATATGTTAGTTGCTGTTTTTCATCTACCACTGCCAACGCGTCAGGCGTACGATTTACTTGCTCTTCGAATAGTTGATGGATTGCATTCTCACGTGGATAGGATATAGTATTATTATTCCATTCTTCCAATAGCTTTCTTTGTTCAGCTTCCGTAATATATACTAGCTCCGATAGATTTTGATTAATGTTTTTGAGCATTTGCATTAACACTTGGTGTAAATGACCCAGCATTCGTTCAATGGTTACTCTATTAAACTTACTACGGTCATACATTAACTTTAACGATAACTGGATTCCTGGAACTACAGCTAACCCTAATGGATAGTGGGTTTGTTCTACCCCTTCCAATTCACCAATTTCCAGATTTTCTGAAGACTCCTCTTTCACTGGATAATTTTCAAACACATATAAACTATTGAACAGCGGTATTCCTCTAGGAACTTCACTCCACCCCTGAATCTCTGTCAAAGAAGCATACTCATATTGTCTTCTTTCTATCTCTTCCTCTTGTATCTTCTGCAACCAATCTATTAATTTTATATCATCCATCAATTGAATTCGCGTCGGTGACGTTGTAATGAAAGGACCTACGATGTTTTCAACATCAATAATCTCCGTAGAACGCCCTGAGCTTGTTACACCAAAAACAATGTCATTTTCTCCACTATATCGGCTCATGAGATATGCCCATGCACCTTGAATTACTGTACTCAAAGTAAGTTTATTGCGTTTCGCCCATCCTTGTAACGCTTGAGTCTGCTCTTCTGATAAATACGTAACCTTCTCTGTGTAACCTTTTTCTTCCTCTTTACTTTCTAAGCCCAGCAAAGTTGGCGCAGTAAAACCTTTTAGCTTCTCTCTCCAGAATTGTTCCGCCTGCTCCTTATCTTGCTCTCTTAACCATTGGATATATTTCTTATATGGTGAGGACTTAGGTAACTTCACAGCTTCTCCATTCATTCTCTTCTGATAGACTGTAAGTAATTCATTAAATACTAATGGTAAACTCCATCCATCCAGTAAAATATGGTGATGGGTCCAAACAATCCGATATTCTTCCTCACCTTCTTGAATGACTGTTACCCGCATCAATGGTGCTTCATCAAATTGGAAGGCTTGTTTTCGATCTAATGCCAAAAAGACTTTTCTTTTTTCCTCTATCTCTTCACTTGTCATTGTACGCCAGTCTTCTTTATTCACTTTAAATGGGATATTTTCATACACCACTTGTACAGGTTCTTCAATTTCGTCCCATACAAATCCTGTACGAAAAATTTCATGCCGCTGAATTACAGATTTCCACGCCTGCTCAAATGTAGGAATATTCATTTTTCCTCGAATCATAAAACTCAATTGCACTATATACGGTGCAACATGTTCATCCCCTTGGTCATGCAATGTGTGGAAAATCATACCTTCTTGCAAAGGTGATAGTGGATATAAATCAGTAATCTGATTGTTCTTTCCGCGATGCATTTTGTTTAGTACATTTGTCAAACCTTCTTGGCTAAGATTAGCCATTGCAAAATCCGAAATGGTCAGTGCAGATTCTCTATCTGAAAATTGAATCAATGTACTCAGTTGATATAGCATATTCTGTGCAATACTTTGAATCGTTGATTTGGCAAATTGTCCAACATTGTATACCCAAGTGAACTGAAGTTTTCCATCCGTTACAACCCCAATTACATCAATTACATGCGATCGCTTGGAACCGGCAGCATGATCTAAACGCTTAAATTCGTTCTCCGGAATAAACATTGCATCGCTAGAAAACATTTGGTCAAATTGTCCAAGATAGTTAAAACTAATAGACGGTGTATATTGGGAGCTTAATTGCTCACACATTGTTGCGTTCATGTAACGCAACACCCCATAATCAACACCCTTATTAGGAATTTTGCGAACTTGTTCTTTAACTGCTTTTAATGCTTCAATTGGCGTATTAGCACTAGTAATATTTAAATGAACTGGGTAAATACTTGTAAACCATCCCACAGTTCTCGATAAATCAACATCTTCAATAATCTCTTCTCGACCATGTCCCTCTAAATCTACGCTCAATATCGGCTGCCCCGTACATGCTGCCGTAGCTTGTACTAATGCTGCTAATAATACTTCATTGATTTGGACACGGTGAGTGCTTAAAGTCTCTTGCAATAACATACGGGTCTCATTCTCATTTAACACCACAGTAATTTCCTCAGTTACTGCGCTTACTGGATTACTTATAGTACCATCTACCGGCAATTTAACTACGTCTTGTTCAGCCTGCTCCTCCCAGTAATGTAGCACTTCTTTTGATAGGCCCGTTTCAGCGTAATGATGTAATTTCTCCGACCATTCTTTAAAAGATGTACTCTTCATAGGTAATTGAATTTTCTGCCCTTGGACTACTTGCGTATATGCTGTTTGCAAATCTTCCAATAAAATTCGCCAAGAAACACCATCCACGGCTAAATGATGAATTGTCCAAAATAATCGGCCAGCGTGCTCACCTTCATCAAAATACACCATTCTCATTAGCGGACCATCATATAAATTCAAACTTTCTTGTGCAACATTAATCTCTTTTTGAATAACCTGATGCCAATCAGCTTCCGGCACTTCGTCTAATGAAATGACAGTAAGCATCAATTGTTCTTCTATTCCTTCATTCCACTGTTTCCAAACCCCATTAGATAAACGTTCATATCTTAAACGCAGAGCATCATGATGAAGTAGAAGGTTACCTGCCGCCTTTTCCAGTGATCCTATGTCCAATTTCTCTTTCGTTCTAAAGAACATGGATTGATTCCAATGATGTGGGTTAGGATGATTTTGTGCAAAAAACCTTTGCTGAATAGGTGTAAGTATCGTCTCTCCAGTTATAATTCCCTGTTCAGCTTGTACACCTTGTTCTTCTTTGACTACTTGCGCCAACTCAGCAATCGTTTGGTGTTCAAATATTTGTTTTGGTGTCAATTGTAAACCAACTTGCTTCGCGCGCGAGACAATCTGAATGCTAAGAATTGAATCTCCACCAATTTCAAAGAAGTTATCATTCATACCAATACGTTTTGAACCTAGCACACGTTCCCAAATGATAGAAAGCTTATGTTCACGTTCATTTCTTGGGGCCACGTATCCTTCTTTTGTTCCTTGATAATCTGGTATAGGTAACGATTTCCGATCAACCTTTCCATTTATGGTTAGCGGTAATTCTTTCATTTCGACAAAGTAGGAAGGTATCATATGGATTGGCAGTTTTGTTTTAAGGTACTCTCGCCATTCTTCTAAACTGCCTTCGCCCACTACATAAGCTACCAGCCTCTTATCTCCCGACTGATTTTCCCTAACCATTACAACTGCCTCTTTTACTAAGTAATGCTCCTGTAAGGTCGACTCAATCTCTCCAAGTTCAATTCGAAATCCTCTAATCTTCACTTGATTATCCATTCTTCCTAAGTAGTCTATATTACCATCAGGAAGATATCTCACAAGATCACCTGTTCTATATAACCTCTCGCCTTCTTTGAATGGATGAGAAATAAATCGTTCGGATGTTAACTCTGGACGATTCAAGTACCCCCTTGCTAGACCTGCTCCTCCGATATAAAGTTCCCCCATCACACCAACTGGAACTGGCAACCTATTTCTATCTAATACATAAGTTTGGATGTTAGGCAATGGACGCCCAATTGTTACTCTCTTACTATCTTTTTTAATATGATAGCATGTTGCATCAACCGTACATTCTGTAGGACCATATACATTATAAAACTGTATTTTATCAGTCTCTACTAGCTGTTCCCATAATGACGGCATAATCGCTTCGCCGCCAACCAATACCTTACTTGGAACATGAACACCATCGTACGTTTCTAACAATCCGGCATCTATAAGTAATTGAAGCATTGAAGGCGTTATATCAAAGATTGCTAACTTGTTCTCCCTAATATAAGCTACAAACTGTTCCGGATCACTTCGTACTTCATTCGGAATAATATACAAACTTGAACCATAAAGCAGCATTTGTAATTGCTGAATAGATGCATCAAAGGCAATTGACGCATTTAAACCGACATGCATGTTAGATGGTATCTCATGTTCGAAAACCTCTTTTTGTAAACCATGCGACAAGTTTAGTACAGAATGATGCTGTATCAAGACACCCTTTGGATTCCCCGTCGATCCCGAAGTATAGATAACATACGCTAGGTTTTCTCCTGTTACTTCACATTTTGGTAAAAAAATGCTTTCTTTTGAAATCATTGCCTGATCCCTATCTAGACAAACTGCCTTGACTTCTTTGGGTATCCAACCTTCCAATGACTCATTCGTAACTAATACTTGAATTTCAGTGTCCTCCAAAATATATCGTAGGCGACTTTCTGGATATGATGGGTCCAATGGAACATATGCTGCTCCAGCCTTCCAGATCCCCATAATACTAACAATCATCTCAACTGAACGCTCAAAGCAAATTCCAACTAATGATTCAGTCCCAATCCCACATTGCTGAAGATAGTGGGCCAATTGATTAGCTTTTTCATTCAGCTCTCGATATGTTAACTGCTGTTTTTCATCTACCACTGCTACCGCATCAGGTGTACGATTTACTTGCTCTTCAAACAGCTGATGAATCGTACTTTCCTGTGGATATGCTACAGCACCATTATTCCACTCTTCCAACTGTTTTTGCTGTAATCCTGATAATATAGGCAACTTAGCTAATGATTTATCAGGATTCTCCACGATTACATTCAACCAGTTCCCAAAATGTTCAGCCATGGATTCAATAGTTAAGCTGTCAAATAAATCAGTTCTATAAACAAAAGTAAGTAATAAACCCTCTTCCACTTCTGCAGCAGTTAAACTTAAATCAAACTTAGCGATCGGAGCATTACTTTCCATTACTTCTATATTTCTTCCATGTAGTTCTGGTAGCTTCTGTCCCGTATTTTGCAAAGTAAACATGGTTTGGAAAATCGGAGAATGACTTGTATTTCGTTCAGGTTGGATAACCTCTACAATTTTCTCAAACGGAACATCTTGATACTCATACGCCTTCAATGCTTTTATCCGTACTTGAGATAACAACTCTTGAAATGCCGGTGCATTACTTAAATCAGCTCGATAAACCAAGGTGTTGACAAAGAAACCAATTAGCCCCTCAATTTCTCGATAATTTCGATTTGCAATTGGGCTGCCAACAATAATATCCGTTTGTCCCGTATAACGAGCAAGGAAACTTTGATACGATGCCAATAAGGTCATGAAAAGTGTGGCCCCTTCTTGACGACTTAGTTCATTTAATTTATCCAGTAATGAGCGTGACAACAAAACATTATGAGTTAATCCATGGTGGGTTTGCACTGGCGGACGCGGACGATCCATTGGCAACATTAAGACTGGTAACTCACCAGATAATTCTTCCTTCCAATATGCAAGTTGTTGATATAGTACTTCATCTTTCAACCAGTCTCTTTGCCACTGAGCAAAATCGGCATATTGAACTGGTAGTGGTTCCAGCTCTGCTTGTTTTTCACCAATCGCATTCTCATAAAATGCCATCCATTCTTGAAGCAAGATTTCCATCGACCACCCATCCGAGATAATATGATGCATATTACACAGAAGAATCCATTCTTCTTCTGAAATTCTTATGAGTTTCCCACGGAATAACGGCCCTTGTTCTAAATCAAATGGAGATTCGACTTCAGTTTGAATCCATTGCTCCAACTTTCTTTCTCGCTCCTCTAATGAAAGCTTAGTTAAGTCCATTTGTAGAAGCGGACGGAAAACGTACGGTTGAATCTGCTGCACAGGATGGCCATCCTCTTCATAAAATACAGTCCGCAAAGATTCATGACGCTCTATCAACTGATTCCATCCCAACTCCAATGCCTCAGGTAACCAATTCCCTGTAAGCCGGCATACCATCGGCATATTATAAAGTGCACTATTAGGTGCAAATTGATCAATAAACCATAAGCGCTGTTGGGCATAAGACAGTGGAATATTTCCCCCTCGTTCCATCGGCATCAATGGTGGAATTTCTCGTTTTTCACTCCCCTTACGTAACTGATCTATTCGTTTCGATAATGCCTCGACCGTTGAATATTCGAACAGTTCACGTACTGGCAATTTGATTTGAAAGACTTCCTGTAAGCGTGAGACCACTTGTGTAGCAAGTAGAGAGTGACCACCGAGCTCAAAGAAAGAATCCTGAACATCAATGTCTCTTATTCCTAGCACTTGACTCCACACTGAAGCAATAAGTTCTTCCAGCGGAGTTCTTGGGTATACAGTATTTTCAGCGAATTGTTCACTAAGTATAGGCAATGCCTTCAAATCAAGTTTTCCATTCGGTGTAAGTGGTAAAAATTCCATCTCAATAAAGTTTGTTGGAACCATGTAATTAGGTAAATGTGTTTGTAGATGTTCTCGCCATCCATGGACACTTCCTTTACCAACTACATAAGCTACTAATCTCTTATCACCTTGATTATCCTCTCGCACCAATACAACAGCTTCTTTCACAGAAGAATGCGCCTGCAAAACAGCTTCTATTTCTCCCAATTCAATCCGGAAACCACGAATTTTTACTTGGTCATCTATACGTCCATGGAACTGGAGATTACCATCAGAAAGATAACTTGCTTTGTCTCCTGTATAATAGAGACGTTCTCCTGACTTGAAAGGATGTGGAATAAATTTTTCCTTTGTAAGATCCGGACGATTAGCATATCCACGTGCAAGACTCTTCCCTCCGATATAGAGATCTCCAATTACACCAATTGGTACTAGCTGAAGATGAGAATCTAACACATAAACTTCTGTATTCGCAATCGGTCGACCAATCGATGGCGTACCTGTTGTCACTCCTACAGGTACATAACAATCTGTGGTAACAACGGTATTTTCCGATGGACCATACTGATTAATTACCGCAAAAGGAATATCGTTAGATGGATACTGCGTTAATTGATCCCCACCAGTAATGATAAAACGAAGATCCGTTTTATCTGGCCAAGATAATTTCAAGAGTCTTTCCAGAATAGGCGTAGGTGCAAAGCTAGCTGTTATTCGTGAATCAATGAGCCAGTCCCTTAGTGCTTCTGGATTAATTCTCAGTTCCTCTGTTGACAAGTAGAGTGCTGCGCCAGCAGTTAGATACGGCCAGATCTCCTGAACAGCCGAATCAAAAGCAACCCCTGCAATCTGAGTCGCACGATCCTCTGCTGAAATATGATAAACTTCCTGATGCCAAGAAACCATATTCATTAATGAGCGATATTCAACCATGACACCCTTCGGTTTTCCTGTAGAACCAGAGGTATAAACAATATAGGCTAAGTTCTCTGGATTTATTTGACGTGTAGGTGCGATTACGCTTTCCACCGTTAATTCTTCTAACCTCACCATTTCGACGTGTGCGAAATGTCCTTCTTGTCCTTCCGCCGTCACTACAAATTGAATTCCTGCATCTTCAATCATGTATTCTAACCTTGATTTTGGATACAACGGATCTAAAACGACATAAGCTCCACCAGCTTTTAAAATGCCTAGTAAACTTACCATCAGCTCAGCTGACCTCGGAAGATAAACCCCTACCACTGACTCTGGGGCTACTCCCTTTCGCTGTAAAACATTTGCCAACTGATTTGCTTGTGTATCCAATTCACCATAAGTCCACTGTTTTGTTTGATCAACTATCGCAATCGCATCAGGACGCCTTGCTACTTGCTCCTCAACTTTGTCGCAAATAAGACCCTGATGAGACATTTCCATTACAGTGTCATTCCATGTTTCTAATAACAAAGTACGCTCGGTTTCTGATAGCATGCTCAGGTCATGCAACGGATTTTGTGGGCGATGAGAAACTTCATGTAGCCATTTCTCAAAGTGTCCTGCCATCCGTTCAATAGTAGTAGCATTGAATAAATCCTTATTGTACTCAAAAGTAAAAAGTAATCCCTCTTCCGTCTCAACTGCCATTACACTTAAATCAAACTTTGCAATTGGACTATGGCTTTCTATCATTTCAATACTTCTACTCGATAACACTGGTAACTCTTGTTTCATATTTTGCAAGATGAACATAGTCTGAAAGATTGGCGAATGACTTGTACTTCGCTCCGGTTGCACAACTTCTACAATTTTTTCAAATGGAATATCTTGATATTCATACGCCTTCAATGCCTTTTGACGAACCTGATACAGTACATCTTGAAATGTCGGTCTACCACTCAAATTAGCTCGATAAACTAGCGTGTTAACGAAGAAACCAATTAGTCCTTCAATTTCTCTATAATTCCGATTCGCAATTGGGCTTCCGACCAGAATATCTTCTTGTCCCGTATAACGAGATAGAAAACTTTGATATGCAGCTAAAAGCGTCATGAAGAGCGTAGCCCCTTCTTTTCGACTAAGTTCATGCAATTTATCATGTAGCGTGCTTGGCAGAACCAGAGTGTATGTCGACCCGTGATGAGTTTGTATTGCGGGACGCGGGCGATCCACAGGAAGTTGGAGTACAGGAAGCTCCCCAGACAATTCTTCCCTCCAATATTGGAGTTGTTGATCAAGCACCTCCTCCTTTAGCCATCCTTTTTGCCACTGAGCAAAGTCGGCATATTGAACCGGTAATGGTTCAAGTTCCGCTACCTTTCCATTCGTTGCTTTCTCATAAAATGCCATCCATTCTTCAAGTAGGATTCCCATTGACCATCCATCTGAAATGATATGATGTAGAGTACAAAGGAGTATCCATTCTTCCTCTCCCACGTGCAAAATACTTGTCCTGATTAATGGACCCTCTGTTAAATCAAATGGCACTTCTGTTTCTTGTTGAATTAAACGTTTAACTTCTTCTTCTTGATCTTCAGAAGAAAGCATAGTTAAATCCGTTTTCGGAATTGATTGAAAAGCATACGGTTCAATTTGCTGTACGGGTTGACCATTCACTTCTTGAAAGACCGTCCGCAGTGATTCATGACGTTCTATTAGTTGATTCCATCCCGTTTCCAATGCTTCAAGTAGCCAATTCCCTGTAAGACGGCATACCATTGGCATATTGTAAAGGGCACTATTAGGTGTAAATTGATCAATAAACCATAAACGTTGTTGGGCATAAGATAGTGGAATAGCTTCTCCTCGTTTCATTGGTATTAGTGGAGGAATCTCTCGTTTTTTATCTCCTTTACGTAACTGTTCTAATCGCTTTGCCAGTGACTCCACCGTTGTATATTCAAATAGTTCACGTACTGGTAATTCGATTTGAAAAATTCCCTGTAAACGTGACACTACTTGAGTAGCTAGTAGTGAATGACCACCGATTTCAAAAAAGGAATCCTGAACACTAATATTTTTTATTCCTAACACTTGGCTCCAAACGGAAACGATGAGCTCCTCCACTGGTGTTCGTGATGAAGTAATATCTTCACTTATGAACTGTTCTTCTAATTCCAATAATGCTTTCCGATTCACTTTACCATTTGGAGTAAGTGGCATACCTTCAATTTGGAAAAAGTATGCCGGAACCATATAATGTGGTAATTGCTTCTTGAGATATTCACGCCACTCCCCAGTATCCCCTTCACCCACTACATAAGCTACTAACTGCTTATCTCCTGGTCGATCTTCCTTCACCAACACGACTGCCTCTTTTACAGATGAGTGATCATGTAAAGCTGCTTCTATTTCTCCCAATTCAATTCGGAATCCTCTAATTTTAACTTGGTTATCTATTCTTCCAATATATTCTAAGTTACGATCATTTATATATCTAACCAAGTCACCCGTTCGATATAATCGTTCCCCGTCCTTAAAGGGATGCGGAATAAAACGTTCAGTAGTTAAATCCGGTCGATTGAAGTAGCCACGTGCTAATCCTACTCCTCCAAGGTAAAGTTCCCCTGCCACACCAATCGGGACCACTTGTTGATATTGGTCTAACACATACAACTCTGTATTATCAATCGGACGACCAATCGGAATAAGCATTGGTTCTTTTTCTAAATCACAATCGTAATAAGTCACATCCACAGTTGCTTCAGTAGGACCATACAAGTTAATTAACTTTGTTTGCTGAGCATTGTAAAAGATCCCCTTAAACCGGCGAACCTGTTCAGTGTTTAACGCTTCTCCACTAGTAAAAACTTGAATTAAAGACGATACATCCCTTTTCGAATTATATAATTCCATATAATCTAAGAAAGTAGATAACATCGACGGAACAAAATGCATGGTGGACACACGGTATCGTTCAATATACTCCTCAATCACCGCAGGATCTTTCTCTCCTCCTGGTGGAAGTAAACAAACACGTGCTCCTACAAATGACCACCAAAATAATTCCCAGACAGAAACATCAAACGAAAACGGTGTCTTTTGTAGGATTGTATCCTCCTCAGACAATGGGTATTTTTTCTGCATCCACTGTAGGCGGTTGATAACGGAATGATGTTCAATCATTACCCCCTTTGGATTTCCTGTCGAACCCGAAGTGTATATAATATAGGCTAAGTTATTTGCTGTTACTCCACTTACCGGAGCTAAATTACTCTCTTTAGAAATCATCACTTGATCCCGGTCTAAACAAATTGCTTGAATATCTTTAGGTAACCAGTCCTGTAGTGCCTCTTTTGTTAACAGCACTTGAATTTGTGAATTCTCCAAAATATATCTCAGGCGGTTTTCAGGATAACTTGGGTCCAGTGGGACATAAGCCCCACCTGCCTTCAAAATCCCAAAGAGACCGATAATCATATCAGGAGAACGTTCAATACATATACCAACCAATGATTCAGGTCCGATACCTCGTTTTTGTAGAAAATGTGCCAATTGATTCGATTTTTCATTTAGTTCTTGATACGTTAGCTTTCCACCTTCATAAACTACCGCCACTGCGTCA
The DNA here is from genome assembly GCF_050172095.1 of Bacillus sp. GMs2/2. Taxonomy (NCBI): domain Bacteria; kingdom Bacillati; phylum Bacillota; class Bacilli; order Caryophanales; family Bacillaceae; genus Bacillus; species Bacillus sp. GMs2/2. Next base: position 14,089 of record NZ_JBNLYE010000035.1, on the reverse strand, counting down.
GGTGTCCGTGCAACTTGCTGCTCAAATAGCTCATGAATCATACAATCATGACCATAAACTACGTCCGTATCATTCCATTCTTCTAGGAGTTGTTTTTGCTCAGTATCCGATAACATTGACAGCTTTGTATATGATTCATCTGGATGATACGTGATTTCGTTTAGCCAGTTCTCAAAATGTCCTGCCATACGTGCAATGGTACTACTATCAAATAAATCCGTGTTGTATTCAAATGAGACGAATAGACCTTCTTCCACTTCATAGGCAGTTAAGCTCAAATCAAATTTAGCAATAGACATATTACTTTCTACCATTTCAATACTTCTATCAGGCAAATCTAGTCGTTCTTGTTTTATATTCTGTAGCGTAAACATGGTCTGAAATATAGGGGAATGACTCATGCTTCGTTCAGGTTGCACAGCTTCTACCACTTTTTCAAATGGTATATCTTGATATTCGTAAGCTTTTAACGCCTTTTTCTTTGTTTGGTTCAAAATCTCCCGAAAAGTAGGGGTGCCACTCAAATCTGATCGATAAACCAACGTATTAACAAAGAAACCAATTAATCCTTCTACTCCCTTATGGTTCCGATTTGCAATCGGGCTACCAACTAGAATATCTTTTTGTCCCGTATAACGAGCGAGAAAGCTCTGGTATGCGGCCATTAAAGTCATAAATAAAGTGGACCCTTCTTGTCGACTTATATCCTTCAATTGACTGAGCAATTTATAAGGAAAAATCACGTGATGCGCAGCCCCAGAGTAAGTCTGCTTAACCGGTCGAGGTCGATCCACTGGCAGTTGTAAAATAGGAAGCTCACCAGACAATTCTTCCTGCCAATACGTAAGCTGACGATTTAGCACATCACCTTGCAACCACTCCTTTTGCCACTTCGCAAAGTCTGCATATTGAATAGATAATGAACTTAATTTAGCAGGATTTCCGCCTGTTTCTTCTTCATAGAAAGCAAGGCATTCATTCATGAATATACCAATGGACCAAGCATCAGAAATAATATGATGCATCGTACACAGTAATAACCATTCATCCTTCTCTAATTGAACAAGCTGATTACGAATTAAAGGACCATTCATTAAATCAAATGGTTCTTGCGCTTCTCTCGCAATTAAACTATCTACCTCTTTTTCTTTTACTTCTAGAGGAAGTTGAGAGTAATCCCTTACAGGTAATGCTCTAGGAAGGAATTCGACAATTTGTTGCACAGGCTGTTCTCCTATTTCTTTAAAAACAGTTCGTAATGATTCATGACGTTCAATGAGTCGATTGAATCCCTTCTCTAATGCTTCAGGTATCCAATTTCCTTTTAGATGCCATACTGTTGGAATATTATATAAAGAACTGTTTGGGTTAAATCTGTCCATAAACCACAAACGTTGTTGTGCATAAGACAACGGGAGTGCTTCTTTATTCTCCTTTTTTTGCATTTGCTTCTGAAGCCATGCTCTCTTCTCAGGAGAAAGTGAACTCAGCTTTGCAAGTAAATCACTTCTCATTTTTTTACCCCTTCCTCAATCAAATTACTCTCGAATATCCCATGTGCTTCTTCCTCTGATAGCTCTTCTAATTGCTTAAGCAGTTCTAATAATTCTTCATCATTACTCACTTCTGCTTCTTTTTGAATATAGTCTTGAAGACTTACATTCTCCTTACTATCATTCTGCATTTCTTGATTTTTGTTATAGAGCAATTGATCAATCTGTTCTGCCAATTGCTGCACCGTATGAAATATAAATAAATCATGCAATGGTATCTCGATTCCAAAAGCCTCTTTAAGATTGGAAACAGCTTGCGTAGCAAGTAATGAATGTCCACCAATTTCAAAAAACGAATCTTGAATTCCGATGTTTTCCATGCCTAAAACTTCATGCCATATCGAAACAATTGTTTTTTCCGTATACGTACGAGGAGCAATATAACAACTTGCTATCTCCTGCTTCTCTGGTGCTGGTAAAGCCTTCCTATCAATTTTCCCATTAGGAGTAAGTGGAAATGCATTTAATCCAACAAAATAGGATGGAATCATATAGTTTGGTAGTTGTTCCTTGAGATAATCACGCCACTTTTGAGCATCCCCGTCTCCTACAACATAGGCAATCAAACGTGGATCGCCAGGATAATCTTCCCGCACCATCACAATAGCTTCGTTAACTAATGTATGCTTTTGTAATACCGCTTCGATTTCTCCTAGTTCAATCCGGAACCCACGAATTTTCACCTGATGATCAATTCGTCCAACATACTCCAAATTTCCATCCGGCAAATACCTTACTAGATCTCCAGTCCGGTATACTCGCTCGTCTTCTTTAAACGGATGCGTTATAAATCGATTTTTCGTTAAGTCAGGGCGTTTTAAATATCCACGTGCTAACCCTGATCCACCAATGTACAACTCACCAACTACACCAATTGGAACCATTTTTTGTTCAGCACTCAATACATATACTTCTGTATTGAAGATTGGTTTACCAATTGGTGGTACCCTATGCATGACACCCTTTTCTAATTCCATATACGTGGAATACGTAGTATCTTCAGACGGTCCATATAAGTTGAACACCTTCTCAATCGTACTTCTCTCGTATAAATCTTGAACAAGCGGATATGGTAACGGTTCTCCAGCCAAATTCATTACCTTTACTGAAGAAGGAATTGTTTTTGCTCGAACCAGTTCCTTTGCTGCCGATGGCACAGTATTAACCAAAGTCACACCTTTGGTAGACAACTTGTCTAGATGTAGAGCATTTTCAGCGACAATCACCTTACCACCCATCGTTAAGGGAACAAATACTTCAAAAACAGATAAATCAAAAGATAGTGAAGTTGAAGCTAATACTCCCGCTAATTCCTTTCGAGAATACGTATGATGCGCCCAATGAATCATTGTTACTGTATTCCTGTGCTCAATCATTACTCCCTTTGGATTTCCCGTGGAACCTGAAGTATAGATAATATAGGCTAAGTTATCACCCGTCACTTCACTCGTGCATACCGTAGTAACTTCTTGTTCTATTTCTACTCGATTACGATCAATACAAATAACGTTAACGAATGTAGGTATAACCATTTTTTGTTGTAACTTTTCCTGTGTCACCAGTACCTTTATTTGAGCATCTTCTAAAATGTACTGCAGTCGACTTTCCGGATACGCTGGATCAATTGGGACATATGCTCCTCCCGCCTTCATAATTCCTAAGAGACCGACAATCATCTCGGATGAACGTGTAACGCAAATCCCAACCAATGTTTCGCGTGTTACACCATTTTTTTGTAAATAATGTGCCAACTGATTCGAGCGTTCGTCCAACTCTCGATATGTTAGTTCTTCATCTTCGCACACTACTGCAATTGCTTCTGGTGTTTTTTCCACTTGTTCTTCAAACATTGTATGAATCGTACTATCTTCTATATCTATAACGGCTGATTCATTCCATTCCTCTAGTAGTTGCTTATATTCCACTTTCGATAACATATTCAATTCTGATAATAAACATTTTGGATAAGAGGCAATTTGATTTAACCAATGTTCAAAATGATTTACCATACGTTTAATGGTTGTATCATTAAACAAATCAGTATTATATTCAAAGGTTAGTGATAATCCTTCTTCCGTCTCAGAAGCAAATAAACTCAAATCAAATTTGGCAACAGAAACATAGCTTTCCATGAGTTCCATTTGTCTTTCGGATAGCTGAAGAAACTCTTGTTTCGTATTCTGTAAAGTAAACATAGTTTGGAATATTGGTGAATGACTTGTATTCCGTTCAGGTTTTACGGATTCTACCACTTTCTCAAATGGGATGTCCTGATACTCGTATGCTTTTAGTGCTTTTTTTCTTATCTGCGACAATAGTTCTTGGAACGTCGGATTTCCACTGAAATCAGCTCGATAAACTAACGTATTTGCAAAGAATCCTATTAATCCCTCAATCTCTTTCACATTTCGATTAGCGATGGGGCTTCCAACTATAATGTCGTCCTGTCCTGTATAACGAGAAAGGAAGCTTTGATACGCTGCCATCAAGGTCATAAATAAAGTGCATCCTTCTTGCAAACTTAAATCTTTGAGCTTTTCCTGTAAGGAATTCGCCACTATTAAGGACTGACTTGCACCACGATGGGTTTGAACTGCAGGTCGAGGACGATCCATCGGTAATTGTAAAACCGGTAGTTCCCCAGATAATTCTTCCTTCCAATATTGAAGATGCTGATTCAAACTCTCCTCTTTTTGCCATTCCTTCTGCCACATGACAAAATCTGCATATTGGATAGATAACTCCTTCAATTCCACTGTTTTTCCGGTTAGTGCTCCTTCATAAAAAGCCATCCATTCTTCAAGTAAGATTCCCATTGACCATCCATCTGAAATAATATGATGCATCGTACAAATGAGAACCCATTCTTCCCTGTCCACTTTCAATATTCGTGTTCGAATCAGAGGACCTTGTCCAAAATGAAATGGTTCCTCCGCCTCGTTTTGAATAAGGCGTTTCATTTCTCTTTCCCTATCTTCCAAAGAAAGATCTGTTAGATTCGTTTGAGGAATATGCCTGAACACATGAGATTGAACCTGTTGAAAAGGTTCACCCTCTTGTTCTAGAATTGTCGTCCTTAATGATTCATGACGCTCCAACAATTGATTCCATCCGACCTCCAATGCTTCAATTGACCATTTACCTGTTAAGCGACACGCTGCATGAATATTGTACATAGCACTATTTGGCATTAATTGATCAATAAACCATAGACGTTTCTGCGCATAGGAAAGTGGGATAACTTCTTCTCGTTTCATAGGTACAAGAGGAGCAACCTCTCGTTTTTTATCTTCTTTTCGTAACTGATCCACTCGTTTCGCCAATGCTTCCACTGTATCGTGCTTGAAAAGTTCACGTAATGGAATTTTAATTTGGAACATTTCTTGCAATCGAGAGACAATTTGAGTAGCAAGTAGTGAGTGCCCACCACGTTCAAAGAAGGAATCCTGAATGCCAATATTTTCTGTTCCTAACACTTGACTCCAAACCGAGGCAATAAGCTCTTCCGATGGCGTCCGAGGTAGCACATTTAAATCTTCAATAGCTTGCTCATCAGGTGCTGGCAAGGCCTTTCGGTCAATTTTCCCATTTGGAGTAAGCGGGAAGTGTTCTAACTCTATAAAGTGCGCTGGAATCATATGATTCGGTAATTGTTTTTGTAAATACTCTCTCCACTCCTCAGTATTTCCATCGCTTATTACATATGCAACCAATCGTTGATCACCTGGACGATCTTCTCTAACTAATACGACAGCCTCTTTAATAAACGAACATTTTTCTAAAGTCGCTTCAATTTCTCCTAATTCAATCCTAAAACCACGCATTTTGACTTGGTGGTCCATTCTACCTATAAATTCTAAATTTCCATCAGTTAAATATCTTACTGAATCTCCTGTTCGATATAGTCGTTCCCCAAATCGATATGGATGCGAAACGAATTTTTCAGCAGTAAGATTCGGACGATTTAAGTATCCACGTGCTAAACCAGCACCACCAATATATAACTCACCCTCAATTCCTATTGATTGCAAGCGTTGATTTTGGTCTAATACATATAATTGCGTGTTCTGTATTGGCTGCCCAATAGAAACAAATTCTTGATTAGGCTGAATATCAAATGCATTCACATAAATAGTGGCTTCAGTTGGCCCATAAAAGTTGGTTAATTTCACTTGTCCACTATAATTCCATTTCTGTTGAAATCGTCTAACCAACCCTGAACTTAGTTCTTCTCCACCAGAAAATACATGGCGTACGGACGAACAATTCATGTTCAATTCAATATGATTGAAGTGGTCTAAGAAAACAGATAACATCGAAGGTACAAATTGAACTATAGTAACCTGATGTTGTTTAATCACTTCAGCTATAATAGAAGGATCTTTTTCTCCACCTGGAGGTAGGAAAGATACACTTGCACCAACGTGAATGCCCCAAAACAATTCCCAAACAGAGACATCAAATGAGAATGGCGTTTTCTGCAAGACCACATCCTTTTCAGAAAGCGGATATTTATGTTGCATCCATTCTAGATAATTAATTACTGAATGATGCTCAATCATTACTCCCTTTGGATTCCCTGTAGATCCTGAAGTATACATAACATACGCTAAATTTTCTCCTGTTACACCACTTATACATGGGGTTGATTCTTCTTTTTCAATTGCAGTGTAATCTTTATTCATACAAATCGTTTCTATATTTTCAGATACAAACAAATTTTTAGAATTCTCTTCCGTCACTAGTACTTCGATTCCAGCATCCTCTAATATATATCGAAGTCGACTCTCTGGATAAGTAGGGTCAAGTGGAACATACGCTGCTCCTGATTTTAGAATACCTAATAACGCTATCATCATTTGTAATGAACGTTCCATATATACCCCAACTAGAGACTCTGGGCCTACACCATGCTTTTGTAGATAATGAGCTAGCTGATTTGCACGCTTCTCCAACTCTTTATAGGTAATTTGTTCATTTTCGTAACTAGCCGCGATTGCTTCCGGTGTTTTTTTAACTTGCTCCTCAAACATCGTATGAATCATGCCTTCAGCCGAATAATTAAATTGAGTATGATTCCATTCCTCTAGTAACTGTATCTGTTCTTCTTCTGTTAAATGAGTAATTTCAAATAGTTTTGAATCTAGGCTCTTCGTCATCTGAATTAATATTTGCAATAAGTGATTCTGAATCAGATTTATTGTTTCTTCATTAAAATAGCTTCGATCATACATCAACTTTAAAGTAATTTTCTTACCGGGCATTACAATGAGTGTTAAAGGATAATTTGTTTGTTCCGTGCTTGTAACATCTAGTAATCTTAAATCATCATTTCTCTCACCTTGAATTGGATAATTTTCAAACACATACAAGGTATGGAATAAGGAGCTATTTCGCGGAACCTCACTCCAGCCTTGAATATCTATCAACGAATTATACTCATACTGTCTTCGTTCCATTTCTTTCATTTGTATTTTACGAAGCCAATCTACTACTGATGTATTATCCGTTAATCGAATTCTGGTAGGTAATGTGTTAATAAATAGCCCCACCATATTCTCTGCTCCCATTAAATCAGTAGGACGTCCAGCGCTAGTTACGCCAAATACGACGTCACTGTCACCGCTATACCTACTCATCAAATAAGCCCATGCACCTTGTACTAACGTATTCAACGTTAATCGACTATTTCGTACCCACTCTTGTAACTTCTCAGTAAGTTTCTCAGATACTTGATAAACACACTCTCCATAGCCCTTCTCTTGTCCTTGATCCTTTCTTTCCATTGCTAATGGCGTAGGTGCATAGAACCCTTTTAATTCTTCTTTCCAAAATTCCTCTGCTTGACTTTGATCTTGTTTATTTATCCACTGGATATATTTTTTATAAGGAAGAGATTTAGGAAGAGTCAATAATTCTCCCTTTATCATCTTGAGATAAACTTCCATCACTTCACTAAAGACCAATGACACACTCCATCCATCTAGCAAAATATGATGATGTGTCCAAATAATTCTCGTTTCCTCTTTTGCTTCTTTAATCGCAGTGACTCTCATCAATGGTGCTTCATCCAATAAAAATCCTTTTCTACGATCTACATTCAAAAACTGTTGTAATTTCTTCACCCTTTCCTCATGTGGATAGGTGCTCCAATCCTCTTGATGAATAGTAAAAGGAAGACGTTGGTAAACCGCTTGTAGTGGCTTTTCTACTTCCTCCCATACAAATACTGAACGTAAAACCTCATGTCGATTAATAACATATTCCCAAGCCTTTTCAAAAGTATCTACATCCAATTGCCCCCCGAGCAAGAAACCTACTTGTACAATATAGGAAAAAGAATGTTCATCATCTTGATCGTATAAAGTATGAAACAGTATTCCTTTTTGCAAAGGTGATAAACCATATATATCAATAACGTCTCCCATTTTTACACCCTCTTCTTTGTTAATTTAAGTAATACTTTGCTCAAGCTTTCTTCCGTAAGATCCTCTGCATCAGCAAAATCTGATACCGTAAAAGCAGACTCTGTTGTTGGTTTATTTATAAGTTGACGAAGATGCCTCAACATACCATCTGCTATCACTTGAATTTTTAATTTAGAAAACTGTTCCCTACTATACATCCAAATAAAATGTAACTTTTCATCTTTCACCATTCCGATAACATCAATTAGATGAGATGGTTTGGAATCTGGAGCATGATCTAAAAATGTAAATCCTGTCTCTTGCATAAACAAAGAGTCCCTTGAAAACACCTGATCAAATTGGCCCAAATAGTTAAAGCTTATTGAAGGCTTTTGCTGATAAAACGGAAGTAATCCTTTATTCAAGTAACGTAAAATACCATAGTCAACTCCGCGATTTGGGATTCGACGCAATTGCTCTTTGACTGCCTTTAACCCTTCAATAGGTGTCTGAGTTCCTTGAAAATTGAGATGAACGGGATAAATACTCGTGAACCAGCCCACTGTCCTTGATAAATCAATACCTTCAATCATCTCTTCTCTCCCGTGTCCTTCTAGATGAATAGAAACGGTTTGCTGATTTGTACAATCGACGATAGCTTGTCCTAATGCCGTTAATAGTACCTCATCAATCCTTGTCTTATGAGTGACTAGAACTTCGTGAAACAATGCTTGTGTTTCTTCTATTCCTAAAGTCCCCGTCACTTGATCAATCGATTCTTCTGTCGTTTCTTGTATTGGATAGTCCATTGGAATTTTCATCGTTTCTTTTTCTACTTGTTCATTCCAATAATCCTTTACTTCTTTTGAAATACCCGAATCACTGTATGTCTGAAGTCGTTCAGACCATTCTTTAAAAGATGTACTTTTCGCAGGTAAGCGAATTTCTTGACCTTGTTTCATCTGGTTATATACCACCTGTAAATCTTCCAATAGAATCCTCCATGACACTCCATCTACTACTAAATGATGTATCACCCAGAATATTCGATCATTTTCAGTCAAGTTATCTTCAAAGTACACTACTTTCATTAACGGACCAGTAATTAAATTGAAACTAGCTTGATGAATATTCATCTCTTCTTGTATTATTTTATTCCACTCTTTTTCATTAACTTGATTCCGTTTTACAACATGGAGTACTGACAGCTCATCAGCCCCTTCATTTCTCTGCCTCCACGTTCCGTTTGGTAACTGTTCGTACCGGAAACGTAAAGCATCATGATGTTTCAGTAAATTTAATATCGCTCCCTCTAGTAATTTCACATCCAATCTTTCTTTTACTCTTAAAAGCATTGATTGATTCCAATGCTCTGTATGTGGATGTTCTTGCTCGAAGAACCAGCGCTGAATTGGAGTAAGAGGCACATCACCTATCACAATTCCCTGCTCCGCTTGTACTCCCTGCGTTTCTATAGCCACTTGTGCCAGCTCAGCGATAGTTGGGCATTCAAACATTTGCTTTGGAGTAAGTTTTAACCCCACTTGACTTGCTTGAGATATGATTTGAATACTGAGAATCGAGTCGCCACCAATTTCAAAGAAATTATCATAGATTCCCACCTTTTTAACACCTAATACTCTCTTCCAAATGGTAGTTAGTATCTGTTCGTTACTATTCCGAGGGCCAACACATTCACTATTAATCTGCGTTTCCTCCGGCATAGGTAAGGCCTCACGATCAACTTTACCGTTAGCTGTAAGTGGAATAGCTTCCATCGCCACAAATCCCGAAGGAACCATATAACTTGGTAGTTTCGCTTTAAGATACTCTCTCCACGCATCTACATTTCCATCTCCTACAACATATGCTACTAATCGTTTATCGCCTGGCTGATCTTCTCTTACAATTACAACTACCTCTTTTACATATGCATATGTATGTAAAGTAGACTCAATTTCCCCAATCTCAATTCGGAAACCACGTATTTTAACCTGATGATCAATTCTTCCACGATAATCTAGATTCCCATCTGGCAAATACCTCGCTAAGTCTCCTGTCCGGTATAATCTTGCTTTCAGATCACTACTAAATGGATGAGATATAAAACGCTCTGCTGTTAATTCAGGTCTATTTAAATACCCACGTGCAAGCCCTGCCCCGCCAATATAAAGTTCACCATCAACACCTATAGGAACAGGTTGTTGATAAGCGTCTAGTATATACACTTCTAAATCGGGAATCCGCTTTCCAATATTACTTCTTGAAGCCTGCTGCACATCATCTAAAGTAATTGGATAATATGTAACATGAACTGTAGTTTCTGTAATTCCATACATATTAATTAACTGTGGGTTTTTCTCCCCATACCTTTGAAACCACGGTAACAAGCTAGTAGGTTCTAACGCTTCTCCGCCAAATATGACATAACGCAGCTGCAAATTTTTATTCTCATCTTCTTGTTCACACACTTGTATTAATTGTCGAAATGCGGAAGGTGTCTGATTTAGAACTGTGACTTCTTCCTCCACCAATAATTGATAAAAATCCTTAGGTGATCGACTAATCCAGTACGGAACAACAACTAATTTTCCACCATATAATAATGCTCCCCAAATTTCCCATACTGAGAAATCAAATGCATACGAATGAAAAAGCGTCCAAGTATCTTTTTCATTAAACTGATACCAACAATCCGTCGATTTAAATAACCGAATGACATTGTGATGCTCTATCATAACGCCCTTTGGATTTCCCGTTGATCCCGAAGTATAGATTACATATGCCAGATTTTGGGGACCGACACCAGAAACCGGCAAAGTCTTACTTTCTTTCCCAATCTCATCTTGATCACGATCCAGGCAAATCGACTCAACATTTTCTGGTAACCAGTTCAATTCTTTTAAACTTTCTTGCGTTACGAATAACTGAATGCTAGCATCTTCTAAAATATATTGAAGTCGTTGCTCTGGATATGTTGGATCAAGTGGGACATAAGCCCCACCAGCCTTCAAAATCCCTAAAATACCTACAATCATCTCGTGGGAACGTTCAACGCACAGTCCAACTAAAGTATCAGGTCCTACTCCTTTTTTCTGCAGATAATGAGCTAACTGGTTTGCACGTTCATTAAGTTCCTTATAAGTAATTTTTTCTTTTTCATACGTAACTGCAATAGCATTTGGATAAATCATCGCTTGCCGTTCGAACATTTCATGAATAGTTACTTGAGGCGGGACATCCAGTTTAGGATTGTTGAACTCAACTAAACTTTTTCTTTTATCCTCCTCAGAAATGATTTCTATTTCAGCCACCTTCTGCTTTGGGTTTTCAAAAGTGTTTTCCATTATCGCTAACATCACGTTAAAAAACCGTTTTATCTCTTCCTTAGAAAATAGCTCCTCACGATAATCAATATGTACATGTAAAGAGTCTATATCAATTAGATTTTCAATATGCACTGCAAAATCTTGTACTTCTTCACGGTTTGGAATCCATAGTGAGTCACCACTTTCATCACGATCCCTATAATCAATCGTAGTTCCGAAAAGTCTCACATTACTGTTATTCTCTTTATTAATCTGCTTTAATAACAAATCAAATGGATATTTCTGGTGCCTTAATGATTTACTTTGTTTTCTGGACACCCTACTAATAAATGAAAGTACTTCTTCTTCTGGATCAATATCCATTCTTAAAGGAACTGTACTCACCATCATTCCAATCAATTTTCGTTCCATTTTAGTCATACGGTTGCCGTAAGCCATTCCTAAACCAATATCAAGCGATGAGGTCCACCGATACATGGACAACGAGAAAGCAGCAACAAAAAGGGTGTATAAACTAAATTTGTAATCTTCAGAAAATTTTTCTATCTTTCTCTTCAAATGCTCCGTTAATATAAACGTCTCACGTGATGCTTTGGTACTAACTTGGTACGTATTATAAGGCTTCAATCCAGTCACAGATGGCAGTGTTTTAAATTCCTCTAGCCAAAATTTTTGATCTTTTTGAAAGCGACTACTATTCAAGTATGTTTGTTCATTGGTCAGAAATTGAACATATGAATTTTTAATTTCGCCTTCCTCATTCTCGTTATGCATGTCATAATAATATTTTGCAATCTGCTCAGTAAATATTTGAATTGATAAACCATCCATAATAATATGATGAACATTTCCAAAGACTGCACATTCATTATCGTTTAATTTTATTAAAGCGAAATAGTATAAATTTGAATTAAATAATGTAAACGTTTCTTTTGTTTTCTGCTCAATCCATTCCTCAAGCAAATTTGTATTCTCCACATTACTGAAATCAAAAAACTCAAATTCTTGTTCTTCATGTTTAGTAAAATATTGTTTCGGTTCTTGATGCCCATTTTCTTTTAACCTAATGCACAGACCGTCATTTTCACTGATAACGCGATTCACAACTTGGTTTAAATTTGAATAGTTCATTTTTCGATGAAGTTTAAATAAAAATCTTAAATTACATATTCCTTTATCAGAATGAACAACTTCTGTATACCATATTCTTCGCTGCGGGTGGCTTAATGGATAACATTCCTCATTGGTCATAAAAATCTTCCCTTCAAAAATTATTTGCTCTTATAGGTTCGTGTTTATGTTTAGCCCATAAATATTTCTGCAGTGAAACTCCAATTACTCCAATAATAACAAGCCCAATCCCTCCATAAACATAGAGTTGAGTTACTCCAAATAAATGCACTAATGGGCCACTCATAGCAGGGGAAATAATTAAAACTGCGTTTGTTAAACTGCTTTGTATACCAAATACTCTTCCTACTTGATCTTGATCGGATTCTATTTGTAATATGACTTGATTAGATACAAGCATCAGCCCACTTCCAATACCAGCGATAAAACTAATTAAATAGGCTAAAACGAAGACCGTACCGGGCGTTATCAAACCAATCCCCCCAAAACCAATTCCCATTAAAACCATACCTCCACATACTACCCAGCCATATTGAAATTGTTTTAATTTCTGAGTTAGTAATGCACCAAGTATTCCGCCAAGACCAATAATAGAAATGATATATCCCATTTTACTTTTATCATGTGGGAATAAGCTCTTAAATAAAGTTGGGAATTGTGAGTCTACTAATTGTAATACTGCCATGGCTATTGTAACGAAAATCATGGTTGATAATATTATCCGATTAGATAACACATAACCCCACCCTTGTACCCAAGCGGTCCAAGTACTTTGTTTTTGCTTTTCAACAAATTCTTTCGATATAGTTTCTTTAAATTTTATTGTGGGTATGAGAACTAAGGTAGCTAATAAACAACTTATAGCTCTTATAATGAGGCAGAACTCTGGTTGAAACCAACTCAGCAACATGCCCCCTATAAGTGGGCCTACTATCTTTGTACCCTGCTCTACTATTCCGTTGATACTTACTGCTTTAGTAAGCAAGTCCGGGGATACAATCTGTCTTGTTAGTGTTTGCTGTGCAGGATAATAGAAAACAATAAAAATGGAACGAATCATTAATGCCACTAAGAGCCAGTGGATATCTTGTACAAATAAAAGAGCAATTGTTATTAGACCAACCATTAGATTACAGAACATCATAATTGGAATTTTTCTAAAACGATCTGCAATAACACCTGCCCATGAGCCAAAAATAATTCCAGGAAGTGCATATGCAACAGGAATCAATCCAATCATAGTAGGATCTACTTCCCATTCAAACCCAACTATAGTCATAATCGCTAACATATCAATAAAAACACCAAGCATAAGCAATGAATAGGCAGAGAAAACTTGTAAATAAACCCTATTTCCTAATAGGCCTTTTGAATCAGTAGTTTTCATAAAAGCAAGCTCCTTAGGTTACTAATATAAACGCTTTTGCGTATAAGGTACCTCTTTATTAAACCTAATTAATCATTATTGACATCTCACCTAGAATTTAATTTCGTCAAAACTCAAACCAGTCTTGTTTTTCATATATTTAAAATAGTCAGACAAACGAAAGCGTACCTATTTCTTCATTTTTATATCAACTGTTACAAAATATATCTTTACCTTCACTAATAACAGCTAAACGTTTCCTTAATATAACCCTTTACAGTCGTCTGCACATGCAATTCACAT